>CAMPHL010000060.1 GCA_946885905.1 uncultured Pseudomonadota bacterium
GCACGCACTTGAACAGTTGCGCCTGCGCCGCGGGTGCCGCGAGGACGAGCAGGCCGAGTGCCGCGATCCGGGTCTTCATCTAACGTTTCTCCAGCGGGACGAATGGGAGGTCCTCGGGGCCGGTGTAGTTGGCCGAGGGCCGGATGATCTTGCCGTCGATGCGCTGCTCGATCACGTGGGCGCTCCAGCCCGAGGTGCGCGAGATCACGAACAGCGGCGTGAACATCGCGGTGGGCACGCCCATCATGTGGTACGAGGTGGCGCTGTACCAGTCGAGGTTGGGGAACATCTTCTTCTCGCGCCACATCACTTCCTCGATGCGCTCGGCGATGTTGAAGAGCTTCATCTCGCCCGCGTGCTGCGAGAGGCTGCGCGCGACTTCCTTGATCACCTGGTTGCGCGGGTCGGCGATCGTGTAGACCGGATGGCCGAAGCCGATGATCACCTGCTTGTCCGCGACGCGCTTCGCGATGTCGGCCTCGGCCTCGTCGGGCGAGTCGTAGCGGCCGATGGTGTCGAAGGCGAACTCGTTCGCGCCGCCGTGCTTGGGGCCCTTGAGCGCCCCGATCGCGGCGGTCACGGCCGAATGCATGTCGGAGCCGGTCCCGGCCACGACGCGCGCGGTGAAGGTCGAAGCGTTGAATTCGTGCTCGGCATAGAGGATGAGCGAGGTGTGCATCGAGCGCACCCAGAGCTCCGGGGGCCTGCGCCCGTGCAGCATGTGCAGGAAGTGCCCGCCGATGGAGTCGTCGTCGGTCTCCACTTCGATGCGCCGGCCCGAATGCGAGAAGTGGTACCAGTAGCAGAGCATCGAGCCCAGCGAGGCCATCAACCGGTCGGCGATGTCGCGCGCGGGGCCCACCTTGTGCTCCTCGCCCTCGGGCAGGACGCTGCCCAGGGCCGAGACGGCCGTGCGCATCACGTCCATGGGATGCGTGCTGGCGGGGATGGATTCGAGGATGTGCTGCACCGCGGCCGGGATGCCGCGAAGGCCGCGCAGCTTGGCCTTGTATGCGGCCAGCTCGGCGGCGTTGGGAAGCTTGCCGTGCACCAGGAGGAAGGCGATCTCCTCGAACTCGGCCCTGGTGGCGAGGTCGAGGATGTCGTAGCCGCGATAGTGCAGGTCGTTGCCGGTGCGCCCGACGGTGCAAAGGGCGGTGTTGCCGGCGACGACACCGGAGAGGGCCACGGACTTCTTGGGTTTCGGGCCCACGGCGGGCGCTGCGGCTGCGGTCTGGCTCATGTCTTCCTCACTTGGACTTCGCGAACAGGTCGTCGAGCTTGCGCTCGAAGTCGTGGTACCCCAGGTACTTGTAGAGATCGTCGCGCGTCTGCATCGTGCCCACCACCGCCTTCTGGGTGCCGTCGCGGCGCAAGGCGGTGTAGACCGCGAGCGCGGCCTGGTTCATCGCGCGGAAGGCCGAGAGGGGATAGAGCGCGATGTCGACGTCGGCCGAGCGCAGCTCCTCCAGCGTGAACAGCGGCGTCTTGCCGAACTCGGTGATGTTGGCGAGGACCGGCACCTTGACCGCTTCCTTGAAGCGCTTGTACATCGCGAGGTCGGTGATCGCCTCGGGGAAGATGCCGTCGGCGCCCGCTTCCACGCAGGCGTTCGCGCGCTCGATCGCGGCCTCGAGGCCCTCGGATGCGAGCGCGTCGGTGCGTGCCATGACGAAGAACGACGCGTCCGTGCGCGCGTCCACCGCGGCCTTGATGCGGTCGACCATCTCCGATTTCGAGACCAGCTCCTTGCCGGGCCGGTGGCCGCAGCGCTTGGCGCCTACCTGGTCCTCGATGTGCATCGCCGCCGCGCCGAACTTGATCAGCGACTTCACGGTGCGCGCGACGTTGAAGGCGCTGGCGCCGAAGCCCGTGTCCACGTCCACCAGCAGCGGCAGGTCGCAGACGTCCGTGATGCGGCGGATGTCGGTGAGGACGTCATCCAGGTTGGAGATGCCGAGGTCGGGCAGGCCCAGCGAGCCCGCGGCCACGCCGCCGCCCGAAAGATAGATCGCCTTGTAGCCGCTCGCCTTGGCGAGGGTCGCGTGGTAGGCGTTGATTGCGCCGGGGACCTGCAGCGGTTTCTCGTCGCGCAGCGCCTGCCTGAATCTTTGTCCGGGGGTCATTTAGATGTCGGTGAGTGATGCGGAAGAGAACCTTTGGAACACGGATGAAACGGATGAAACGGATGAACACGGATAATCCCAAAAGCTTTCGGGTTTCGTGCCTGGCGATTGACGTCACACGAAGAGTCCGCGAAGCACGTCTTGGCTTTATCCGTGTTCATCCGTTTTATCCGTTTCATCCGTGTTCCAAAGGTTCTCGGTCAAAAGAACGCCGCCGCCGCCTCTTCGGGCAGGGACATGCCCGTGACACGAGCCTTCTGCAGCAGGTTCCAGAAGTAGCGGTAGGTGGCGCGGTCGTGGAGCTCGCCGTTGTACTGGATGGGCCCCCACTTCGCGCGCTGGGCGGCGAGCAGGATCGCCGCGGCGTCCTGCACCTCGCCCATCTCCGGCTTCATCGCGTCGACGATCGGCTGGATCTGGATCGGGTGGATGCTCCACATGCGCAGGAAGCCGAAATCGTTGCGCGCGCGCCAGGCGTCGCGGAACACGTTGTAGGTGTTCCTGAGATCCAGCGAAACGTTGTGCGCGGGCACCACGCCATGGGCGAGCGCGGCCGACACCACCTCGGCCTTGGCCCGCACGATGAGGGGGTGCTCGAACTGACCGGGGGAGCGCATGTTCTGCGCGCCCACCGCGCCATGGTGGCCGCTCACGAAATCCATCAGCCCGAAATCGAGCACCTGCACGTGCTCGAGCGCCGCGATGCTCCACGCGTGCCGCACGCCGCCGTGCGTCTCGATCAGCACGTGCACCGGGACCGGGTCCTTGCGCTTCCTGCGCCTGGCGACGGCCTGGATGTGCTCGATCATTTCCGCGGCCTGCGCCGCGGCGGTGCACTTGGGCAGCGTCACGTAGGCGAGAGACCCGGCGGCCCCGCCCACGACGATGTCGACGTCCTTCTTCCAGTGCGGGTGGGTGTAGTCGTGGATGCGAACGCCGGCCATCGTGCAGGCGTTGCGCCCGGAATTGAGCATGTCCACGATCATCTCGGCGTGCTGCTTCTCGCGCCCGGCCTCGGCGCCGTCCTCGCAGTCGCAGGTCACGTCGAAGATGCGGCCCGATTTCACCTGCAGCTCGAGCGCCTTGCCGATCATCTTCTCCGAGCCCGCGAAATGCTCGCACGCGGGCAACACCGGGATCGGCTTCTCGCCCGCGAAGAGCGCGCGGCGCGGATGGGAAGCGTGGATGTCGGCGGCTTGCGGCATGAACGGCTCCGGGGGGATATCTATTCTAGGTCGTTTGCCGGCGCGCGATGAGCACCGAGTAGTCGAGGTCGAGCACCACGGCAGGGTGCTTTTCGCCCTCGGCAAGGGCGGGCAGCTCGCGCGGGTCGACGTTCTTCAGGCCGAGCATCCGCAGGCGCAGCGCGCCCACGTCGCGCCGCTTCGGGAGCTCCTCGCGGGCGCTCACCACGTGGCGGCAGTAGATCGTGTCGCCCGCGAAGGTCGGATTGGCATGCGTGCCGCCGTGGATGGCGGCGACCGAGAAGGCGTTCTCCAGCCCGTCGTAGGAGAGGGCGCGGCAGAGCGAGATCACGTGCCCGCCGTAGACGAGCCTTCGCTTGAACTGGTTGCCTTGCGCAAGGTGGGCATCGAAATGGATCCGCGCCGTGTTCTGGTAGAGGCGGGTCGCCAGCATGTGGTCCGACTCCTCGATCGTCATGCCGCCCGGGTGGTCGATGGCCTCGCCCGCAGCGTAGTCGTCCCAAAGGCGGCTGCTGCCGGTGTGCTCGTGGTCCATCGCACGGATATCGAGGAAGCGGGGGACGCGATATTCGGAGGGCGCTACCTCGTCCGCAAGCGGCGGCAGCACCGTCGGCGGCGACTTCGACCCGGGCCGCTTCGCCACCATGACCCAGCGGTCCCAGCCCAGCACTTCGTTGCCGTGCTGGTTCACGGCGGTGGAGCTCACGTACACGACGCCGGTCTTGCCGCTGGAATTCTCCTTCACGCCGATCACGCGCGACTCGCACGAGAGCGTGTCGCCCACGTAGACCGGAGCCCGGAAGCGCACGTCCGCATAGCCCAGGTTGGCCACCGCGTTGTAGGAGACGTCGGGCACGGTCTTGCCGAAGGCGATGTTGAAGACGAGCAGGTCGTCCACCGGGCAGGAGGGGTGGCCGAGCGAGCGCGCGAGCGGCTCGCTGCAGTGCACGGGATTGCGCGCGCCGGTGAGCGCGATGTAGAGCGAGACGTCGCCCGCGGTGACGGTTCTCGGGGTCGCGTGGCGGAAGACGCGATCGAGCTCGAAGTCCTCGAGGAAGTAGCCCTCGGGCGGTCGCGTGCGCGGGCCCCACGCGTCATTCACGTCCGGCCTCCAGCTTTTCGATCATGTCGGCGAGCGCGAGCAGGCGCTTGGCCGCCTTCACGTGGTGACCTTCGACGAGGCGCCCGTTCACGACCACGGTACCGCGGCCTTCCTGGTGCGCGCGCCCGAGCGCCTCGATCACCTCGGTGGCGGCCGCGAGGTCGTGAGGCTTGGGCGTGAACGCATCGTTGCAGTAGGGCAGCTGGAACGGGTGCACCAGCGTCTTGCCGTCGAAGCCGAGGTCGCGGGCGAGCCGGCAGGCCATCTCGAAGGACTGCATGTCCTTCAGATCCGTGGAAATGCCGTCCGCCACGGAGCGATCGAAAGCGCGCCCGGCGAGCAATACCTTCGAGAGGCTGTAGAGGAGCGCCGCGCGGTCGGGCGTGCGCCGGCCGTGGAGCTGATTCAGGAGGTCGCCGGTGGCGAGCACGATGCAGGCGATGCGATCGGAGGCCGCGGCGATCTCCTCGGCGCGCACCACCGCGATCGGGCTCTCGACCATCACCATGATGGGCAGGTGGCTGCCGCCCGCGGCGTCCAGCTCGGCGAGCGCCTCCGTCACGTCCTGGCGCGACTCGACGTTGGGGAAGAGGATCGCGTCGGCGCCGATCGTGGCGACCGCCTTCACGTCTTCGCGCCCCCAGGGGGAATCGAGGTCGTTCACGCGCACGACGACTTCGCGCCGGCCATAGCCGCCGGCCAGCACCGCTTCGGCCACGTAGCGCCGCGAATCCTCCTTCATCTCGACCAGGATCGGATCGCCCAGGTCGAGGATCACCGAATCGACCTTCAGGGTGCGGGCCTTGTTCAGGTAGCGCGGATTGCACCCCGGGACATACAGCATGGAGCGCCGAGGCCGGTAGTAGGGGTTCATCCAAGCCTTTGATGTGAAATGGTTATCATGATTCGTTGGCCGCGCAAGACTGATATCTTATATAAGACTGTGCGAAAAATCCACGAGAGAATGGTACGATGGCCGCACATGGCCAAAGCCGCCACCCAGCCAGCCCGCCGACCGCTCTACGAGCAGATCAAGATCCTGCTCACCAACAGCTTAGTCGCCGGCGAATGGAAGCCCGGCGAGGCGATCCCCTCGGAGATGGAGCTGGCGGAGCGTTATCGCGTGAGCCAGGGGACGGTGCGCAAGGCGGTCGAGGAGCTCGCCTCCGAACGGATCCTGATGCGCCGCCAGGGCAAGGGCACCTTCGTCGCCTCCCACACCGAGCCGGCCTACCAGTACCGGTTCCTGCGCCTGCGTCCCGACTCGGGCGAGCGCGTGCATCCCGTGAACCTCTTCTTCGGCCTCGAGCGCGGGCGTGCCGGCGCGGAGATCGCGCACGGGCTGGGCCTCGCCGAAGGCGCGCCGATCACGAGCTTCAAGCGGGTGATGTCCTTCGCCGGGCGGCCGATCGTCTTCGATGCGATCGCTTTCGACGCCGCGCGCTTTCCCGGGCTCACCCTGGCCGAGCTCGAGGATTTCCACGGCTCGGTATACGGCTTCTACGAGACGGTGTTCGGGGTGCGGATGATCCGCGCCCGGGAGAGCCTGCGCGCGGCCTCCGCGGACTCGGTGGCGGTCGCGCACCTCAAGGTGGCGGCCGGCACGCCGCTGCTGCAGGTCGACCGCATCGCCTACACCTACGGCGACCAGCCGGTGGAATGGCGCCGGGGCCTGTGCGTGACGCGCGACTACGCCTACGTGAACGACCTTAACTGATAAGATCGCCGCCTGCCGACCCGGGAAAACAACATGAGCTCCGCGCCCAAGCCGCGACCCAGGTACTACGACCTGAACCTCGCGCACCTGCCGCCTCCCGGCCTGGTCTCGATCTTCCATCGCATCTCCGGTCTGCTGCTGTTCTTTCCCGTGCTTCCGGCGCTCCTCTACCTGCTGCAATCGACGCTCGGATCGGAGGACGGTTACGCGCGCTGGCGCGAGTTCTTCGCGCAGGGCGAGGTGAAGCTGATCCTGCTGGGTTTCGCCTGGCTCTACGCGCACCACTTCTGGGCCGGCATCCGCTACCTGCTGCTCGACGTGCATTGGGGGGTCGACAAGGCGCCCGCCCGCGCATCGGCCTACGCGGTGCTGGCGCTCGGCGTGGTCACGACGCTCCTCATCGGCTGGAGGCTCTGGTGAACCGCTACGCCAAGACTCCCGTGGGCGCCCATTACGGCCTGGGCGACTGGCTCCTGCAGCGGCTGACCGCCGTGGTAATGGCCCTCTACACCGTGGGCTTCGTGGCTTGCCTCCTCATCGGGCCGCCGGCCACGTACGCCGACTGGAAGGCGCTCTTCTCGGGCGGCTTCGTGCGGCTCGCGACCATGTTCTTCGTGGCGGCGCTGCTCTACCACGCGTGGGTCGGCATGCGCGACATCGTCATGGATTACGCCAAGTCCACCGGAATGCGCCTCGGGCTGCAAACGATCATCGGCGGGGCGCTCTTCTTCCAGCTCATCTGGGCCGCCTCGATCCTGTGGGGGACGCGATGAGCGCGACACCGGTCCGGAGGTTCGACGCGGTGATCGTGGGCGCGGGCGGCTCGGGCATGCGCGCCTCGCTCGAGCTCGCGCAGGCCGGGCTCAAGGTCGCGGTGCTCTCCAAGGTCTTCCCGACGCGCTCGCACACCGTGGCGGCGCAGGGCGGCGTCGGCGCCGCGCTCGGCAACATGGGCGAGGACAGCTGGCTCTGGCACATGTACGACACCATCAAGGGCTCGGACTACCTGGGCGACCAGGATGCGATCGAGTTCATGTGCCGCATGGCGCCCGAGGTCGTGATCGAGCTCGAGCACTTCGGCATGCCGTTCGACCGCAACGACAACGGGACCGTCTACCAGCGCCCCTTCGGCGGGCATTCGGCCAATTTCGGCGAAAAGCCCGTGCAGCGAAGCTGCTGCGCGGCCGACCGCACCGGCCACGCGATGCTGCACACGCTCTACCAGCGCAACGTGCTGGCCCGCACGCAGTTCTTCGTCGAGTGGATGGCGCTGGACCTCATCCGCGACTCCGAGGGCCACGTGCTGGGCGTGACCGCGATCGAGATGGAGACCGGCGAGATGTCGATCTTCCACGCCAAGGCGACCCTCTTCGCCACCGGCGGGGCGGGACGCATCTTCGCTTCCTCGACCAACGCCTTCATCAACACCGGCGACGGGCTCGGCATGGCGGCGCGTGCCGGCATCCCGCTCGAGGACATGGAGTTCTGGCAGTTCCATCCGACCGGGGTGGCGGGCGCGGGCGTGCTCATCACCGAAGGCGTGCGCGGCGAGGGCGGCTACCTCCTCAACAAGAACGGCGAGCGCTTCATGGAGCGCTACGCGCCCACGATGAAGGACCTCGCCTCGCGCGACGTGGTCTCCCGCGCGATGGCCACCGAGATCAAGGAAGGCCGTGGCGTGGGCCCCGAGGCCGACCACGTGCTGCTCAAGCTCGACCACCTGGGCCTCGAGACGATCGACAAGCGCCTGCCCGGCATCCGCGAGATCTCGCTCAAGTTCGCCAACGTGGACCCGGTGAAGGAGCCGATCCCCGTCGTGCCCACCGCCCACTACCAGATGGGCGGCATCCCGACCAACTACCACGGCGAGGTCTTGTCGCCGCAGGGACGCATCGAGGGCTTCTACGGGGCCGGGGAATGCGGCTGCGCGTCGGTGCACGGCGCCAACCGCCTCGGCACCAACTCGCTCACCGACCTGCTCGTCATGGGCAAGAGCGCCGGCATGGCGATGGTCGAGTTCATCGCCCGGCACGGCACGCACCGGCCGCTGCCGGAGAAGGCCGACGATTACTCGCGCGCGCGCGTGGCGCGGCTCGACGGGCAGGCGAATTTCGAGCCGGTGCACGAGGTCCGCGCCGAGATGCAGCGCACGATGCAGGCGCACTGCGGCGTATTCCGCTTTCCCGACCTGCTCTCGGCCGGCGTGGAGAAGATCAAGGCGGTGTCCGAGCGCGCGAAGCGGACCGGCATCCAGGACAAGAGCAAGGTCTTCAACACGGCGCGCATCGAGGCGCTCGAGCTGGAGAACCTGGTCGAGGTGGCGCGCGCCACGATGGTCTCGGCCAACGCCCGCCAGGAAAGCCGCGGGGCCCACGACCGCGCCGACTTCCACAAGCGCGACGATGCCGGCTGGCTCAAGCACACCCTGTGGTTCAGGGAAGGCGACCGCCTCGATTACAAGCCGGTGAACCTGAAGCCCCTGACCGTCGAGACCTTCGTCCCCAAGGCGCGGGTTTACTAGCCTGCCGCCAACGCCATGAAATTCAGGATCCAGCGATACGACCCCGACAAGGACGCGAAACCCTACTTCCAGGACTACGACCTGGAGATGGGGCCGGCCGACCGGATGCTCCTCGACGCGCTGGTGCGCATCAAGACCGTGGACGATACGCTCGCCTTGCGCCGCTCGTGCCGCGAGGGCGTGTGCGGGTCGGACGCGATGAACATCAACGGGAAGAACGGCCTCGCGTGCACGACCAAGCTGGTGGAGCTCAGGCAGCCCGTGGTCATCAGGCCGTTGCCGGGCCTGCCGATCATCCGCGACCTGATCGTGGACATGACGCAGTTCTTCGCCCAGTACCACTCCATCAAGCCATACGTGGTGAACGACACGCCGCCGCCCGAGAAGGAGCGGCTGCAGAGCCCCACCCAGCGCGAGGAGCTCGACGGCCTCTACGAGTGCATCCTGTGCGCCTGCTGCTCCACCTCGTGCCCCAGCTTCTGGTGGAACCCGGACAAGTTCGTGGGGCCCGCGGGGCTGCTCCAGGCCTACCGCTTCATCGCCGACAGCCGCGACACGGCGACCAACGAGCGCCTCGACGACCTCGAGGACCCGTATCGCCTGTTCCGCTGCCACACGATCATGAACTGCGTGGACGTGTGCCCGAAGGGGCTCAACCCGACGCTGGCGATCGGCAGAATCAAGGAGCTGCTGGTCAAGCGGGCGGTGTAGTGGATGCACGATCGCTGGAGCGCCTCAAGTGGCGCAGCCGGCGCGGGCTGCTGGAGCTGGACCTGGTGTTCGAGCGGTTCTGGGC
>CAMPHL010000061.1 GCA_946885905.1 uncultured Pseudomonadota bacterium
GTCATGTACGGCGTTTCGGGCGAATGCTGGCTGCCCGAAAGCGAGGTCCCGTGGTTGCGCGGCTGGGAGGGCAGCCAACCCGTGCGCGTGGGCAACGGTGCCGCCAGCCAGCGCCAGCTCGACGTCTATGGCGAGCTGATCGAGACGCTGCATGCCGCGCGCGAGGCGAAGCTCGCCGGCCTCGACGAGGCGTGGAAGCTGCAGAAGGTGCTGCTGCGGCATCTGGAGCAGGCGTGGAAGGAGCCCGACCACGGCATCTGGGAAACCCGCGGCCCGGCGCGGTTCTTCACGCATTCGCGGTTCATGTGCTGGGTGGCGTTCGACTGCGCGCTCGCCTCCGCCGAGCGCTTCGGTCTCGATGCGCCCGTCGATCGCTGGCGCCAGGTGCGAGCCGAGATCCACGAGGACATCTGCACGCGCGGTTTCGACGCGAAGCGCAACAGTTTCGTGCAGTACTACGGCGGCTCCTCGCTGGACGCCTCGTTGCTGCTGCTCGCCCAGGGCGGATTCCTGCCGCCGGACGATCCGCGCGTGACCGGAACCGTCGCCGCGATCGAACGCGAGCTCATGCGCGAGGGCTTATTGCTTCGGTATTCGCCGCCCGAGGTCGACGACGGCGTGGGCGGCGACGAGGGTACGTTCCTCGTCTGCTCGTTCTGGCTGGCCGACGCATACGTCGTCGCAGGACGTTTCGACGATGCGCGGCGCCTCTTCGAGCGTCTCCTCGCCATCCGCAACGACCTCGGCCTCCTCGCCGAGGAGTACGACACCGTCGGGCGCCGCCTCGTCGGAAATTTCCCCCAGGCGTATTCCCACGTCGGCCTCTGCAACACGGCTTTCAACCTGGTGAAATCGAGCGGCCCCGCGGTCCAGCGCGCCGAGCATTCCGCGCCGGGTGAATAGTTCACGGTAGGCCTACGCCGTTCCGGGGTAGTGTTTGCCCCATGAACGATCTGCGCCGTCTGTTCGTCCTGGGCTTGGCTGCCTTCCCGCTCGTCGCCCGTGCCGATGCGCCGGTCGACCGGGCAGCGAAAAGGCGGCTCGGCGTCATCTATTTCGCCGACCAGAAGACCATCGACTCGATTCCCTATGATCCCAAGCCGCTCGCTGCCTATGGCTGGGTGCTGGGACGCAACCTCGAGAAGGTGAGGCGCTTCTGCGATGGCGACAACGCCCGCTTCGAGCCGCTCGCGCGAGCGCTCGTGGCGGAGCGCTGCGACGTCCTGTTGGCCGCCGGCGTCGCCTGCACGCGCGCGATGCAAAAGGCCACCAGGACCATCCCCATCTGCGCGATCGTCGACGATCCGGTGGGCAACGGGTTCGCAAGGTCCATGGCGCGGCCCGGCGGCAACATCACGGGCTTGTGCGAGGGCTACGCGGAGTCGGCGGAAAAGCAGATCGCGCTCTTGCGAACCGCGATGCCGGGCTTGTCGCGCATGGCGATCGTAACCACGGGCAGGGACTTGCAGGCGCTGAAGGACAACAGCCAATGGCTGGTGAAGGCGATCACCGCTGCCGGGATCGCCGTGGACATGCACGCGCCGGAGTCGCGCGCCCAGGTCGAAACGATCATCAAGGCCATGCCCGCAGGGAAGGGCGCGCTCTACCTGAGGTGGGTCCCCCCGAAGGAAGTCGAATCCATCGCGCGCCTGGCCAACCCGCGCCGCGTGGCGCTGGTGGGCCAGGACGAGGAGGACGTGGCGCACGGCGCGCTCATGTCCTACAGCCCCGTCGTGGCCGAGGACCACCTGCTGAACGCCATGCTGGACCGGCTGCTGCGCGGCGGCAATCCGGCGCAGATTCCCTTCGAGCTGCCGACGCGCGCTACCTTCGTGATCAACCGCAAGGCGGCGGCCGCCATCGGCGTCAGGTTTCCGCCCGAGTTCACGGTCATGGCGAACCGGATCGTCGACTGATCAGTACGTGCGGATCACCGAGATGTACTCGCTCCCACTCTCCGGCAGCCACACTTCGCCCTTGCGCCCCAGGATCTGCCGCACGCGCGCGTTCGGCCGCGGCATCGCGTAGGCCTCGAACTTCTCCGTTGCGGGATCGAAGCGGTACATCGCGTTGCCGGTCCACTCGCTGATCCAGGGGTGGTCGCGCTCGTCGACGTACACGGCGTAGGTGTGGGCATCTTTCTGCGGCGGCATCCACGCCTTCCATTGCTTCGTCTTCGGGTCGTACATGGAAAGCTGCCCGCTGTTCCACTCGCTCACCCAGATGCGGCCCTGGCTGTCGCTCCAGACACGGCGCGCGCCCTGGTTCTTCGTCGGTGGCTCGACGACCATCGATTCGCCGCTCTTCAGGTCGATTTTCGCGATGAAGGAGCCGGCGAGCGAGCAGTACCAGACCTCACCCGCGGGCGTGGCGCAGATACCGTAGGGGCCGCGGCCCTTGGGTGCGTCCCAGGTGGTCACCTTGCCGGTCTTCACATCGACCTTGCCGTAGATCCCGCCCTGGCCGGTGAACCAGCAGTTTCCATCGGCCCCGAAGGCACAGGTGTTGAGGTTGGCGTACGAGGACTCCTCGAGCGGGAACTTGCGCACCTCGCGATCGGGCCAGCCGACGCGCACCATCGCGTTCTGCCCGCCGTCGGTGATCCAGGCCGCCTTGTCGGGGCCCTGGATCACGCCGTGCGGCCTCGAGCCCATGCCGAGCGCGATGAGCTCGCTTTTGCCGGTGGCGGGATCGAAGTATCCCAGGTGCCCGCTCGCCTGCGCCGAGTACCAGATGCCGCGGTCGCTCGCGGGGGCTACGTCGTGGATCCCGGTGCGCTGCGGCGTGTCGAGCGGCCAGCCCTGGATGCGGTCTTTCGGCTGCGCCCACGCGGGCAGGACCGACGAGGCGGCGAGCGAGGCGAGGGTGGCGATGGATTGGCGTCGATTCATGGCGTGGGTCCTGGAAACGATGGGTCCGGGATGACACTAGAATACGCGGCAGCATGAAAGCCCGGATTCGCGACACCGAAATCTATTTCGACATCGACGGCACGGGACTGGCGGCCGACGGCGCCGGCCTGCGCGAGAAGCCCGCCGCCTTCGTGATCCACGGCGGCCCCGGAAGCGACCACACGGGATTTCGCGGGCCGTTCGCGCCGCTCGCCGGGAAGCTGCAGCTCGTCTACTTCGACCACCGCGGCTCGGGACGCTCGGCGCGCGGCGACAAGTCCAGGTACACGCTGGAGGAGAACGTCGAGGACATGGAGGCGCTGCGGCGCTACCTGGGCCTCGGGCGCATCGTCGCCATCGGCACGAGCTACGGCGGCATGGTGGCGATGGCGCATGCGGCGAAGTATCCCGATTCGCTCTCGCACCTGGTCCTGGTCGTGACCGCGGCGCATTCGGGTTTCATCGCGAAGTCGCGCGAGATCGTGATGAAGCGCGGCACGCCGGAGCAGCAGGCGCTGGTCGAAGCCCTCTACGCCGGCCGCATCGACACGCCCGAAAAGCTGCGCGACTACCACCACGTGATGGGTCCGCTCTATTCGGAGCGCTTCGACGAGAAGGCCTCGCTCGAGCGCCTGCACCGCGGCATCCACTCCTCCGACGCACTGAACGCCGCCTTCGCGCCCGGAGGATTCATGCACACGTACGACCTTCGCCCGAAGCTCTCCGCGATCCGCACTCCGACGCTCGTCATCGCGGGGCGCCACGACTGGATCTGCGCGCCCGAATTCTCGCAGGAGATCCACCGGCTCGTCCCGGGCTCCGAGCTGCGCATCTTCGAGCAGAGCAGCCACTCGGTGCGCGTCGACGAGCCCGAGCGGCTGCGGCGGGAGATCCTGGAGTTCGTCGGGTAATCGGGCTCAAGACCCGGCCTGCGCCGCGGTGAGGCGCGCGCAGGTCCCGAGCGACGTGTGAGAAAAGCCCCGCCGGAAGCGGGGCTTCTGCGTGCGCCTTGCGGTAGCTAGTAGGTTTTGCCGCTGGCCGGCTTGTTGGTGCCCGAGCTGCTCATCGAGCCGCTGGTAGAGCTGCTCGCCGTGCTGCCCGTGGTCCCGGCCTTGCTGCGTGCCGCGACGTGCTCCTTCGCGTTGTAGTGCTCTTCCGACGAAAGCTTGCCGTCGCCGTTCTTGTCGAGGCTCGCGAAGTCCGCGGCGTGCGGGGTTCCCGCCGCCTCTTCCTTCGAGATGAAGCCGTCGGTGTTCTTGTCCATCGACTTGAACATCGCCGAGGCGCCGCCGTCGTTGGCGCCGTTCGCGCCGTTGGCCGAAGCTTGCTTGTCTTTGCCGCCCGCACTGGCGGCGAGGGGGAACGCGAAAGCCGCGGCAACCAGGGCCGCTAACAGGGTGTTGCGTTGCATGGTGCCTCCTTGTGGCAGGGCTGCGCCTACGGAGTGGCGCATGCCACTTTGGCAGCACGGTGCGCGCCCTCGTTCTCGGTGCGGCGTCCTCCGACAGGCCCATGGGGGGCCGAAGGGATCAGCCTCCCAGGAAGAGGCGCCCGACGTCGGAATTCGCGAGGAGCTCGTCGCCGGTGCCGGCCATCGCCAGCTCGCCCGAGACCAGGACGTAGCCGAGGTCGGCGAACTGCAGTCCCTTCTTCGCGTTCTGTTCCACCATGACGATGGTCTTGCCCTCGTCCTGCTGAAGCTCGCGCAGGATCTCGAAGACCATGTCGATGAAGCGCGGCTCCAGGCCGATCGAGGGCTCGTCGACCAGCAGCACCTCGGGCTCCATGACCAGGGCACGTGAAATCTCGAGCAGCCGCCGCTCCCCGCCCGAAAGCACGCTCGCCGCGTGGCCGCGGCGCGCCGCCAGGCGCGGATACCTGTCGAACACGCGTTCGGCCGCCTGCTTCGCACGGGCGCGCGAGTCGAGCAGGAAACCGCCCATCAGCAGGTTTTCCTCGACCGTCATCTGCGGGAAGACCGACTTGTCCTGGAGTATGTAGGCCACGCGCGCCTCGGCGAGCTTGCGCTCGGAGGTGAGGCGCGTGATGTCGCGCACCCGCGGGCCGTCGGCGAGCAGAATGGCGCCGCCGAAGATGCGGGTGAACCCGAAGATCGAGTGCAGCACGGTGGACTTCCCCGCGCCGTTCGGCCCGATGAGGCACAGGGACTGGCCGCGCGCGACGTGCAGCGTGAAGTCGTGCAGGATCTCCATGTTGCCGTAGCCGGCGCGCAGGCCGCGGATGGACAGGAAGGGATCGTTGCGCGCCAGCTCCATCAGCCGTTCCTCGGGAATCGCGACGCGGAGGGCCTCGGCCTCGCGCGCGACCTGATCGACGGAAATCACTGTTTCGACGCCGCCCTCGGCGTGCCCGCCGGCGAGGCCGCGTCCCGGCAGCGGCGCGGCACTCATGCGTGGGCTCCCAGATACGCATCGAGCACGCGCGGATCGTTCTTCACCTCGTCCGGCGCTCCCGAGGCGAGCAGCTGGCCGAACGCCATGCAATACATGTGGTCGGCGAGGTTCATGATCACGCGCATGTTGTGCTCGATCACGAACAGCGTGATGCCGAACTCCCGGTTGGCCCGCTTGAGCCTGTCGATGAGGCCGTTGATGAGCGTCGGATTGATGCCCGCCGTGGGCTCGTCGAGCAGCAGCGCCTTGGGCTCGTTCATGAGCGCCATCGCGAATTCGAGCAGCTTCTGCTGGCCGAACGACAGCGACCCGGCGGGCAGGTTGCGCTTCGAATGGAGCCCCACGAACTCGAGCAGGCGCTCGGCCTTCTCGACCAGCTCGGGCGGATAGGCCCGGAACATGTCGCTCCACGCGGCCTTGCGATGGGGAAGGGCCACCAGCAGGTTGTGCACGCAGTCCATCTTGGAGAAGACGCGTGTCTGCTGGAACGTGCGCAGCATCCCCAGGCGGGCGATGCCCTGCACGCCGAGGCGCGAAATCTCCTGCCCCTCGAAGCGGATCGAGCCCGCGTCGATCGGGTGGTAGCCGACGATCGAGTTGAAGAGCGTGGTCTTGCCCGAGCCGTTGGGGCCGATCAGGCCGGTGATGCTTCCGCGGGCCACCGACAGCGACACGTCCTTGTTGGCGACCACCCCGCCGAAGGCCTTGCTCACGCTGCGCAGCTCGATGATCGGCTCGGTCATGCGTTGGCCGTCTTGCGGGTTTCGACCCGCGCGCCGGCGGGCTCGGGCTCGATCCGCTCGCGGAACCATTCGGGCTTGCGGCTGCGGACCCAGCCGAGGATCCCCTGCTGGAAGTACACGACGTTCACGATGATGAGCACGCCCAGCGCGATGTATTGCCAGCCCAGCAGGTACGTCCAGGTCACCTCGCGGATGGCGTAGAAGAGCGTGGCGCCGATGATCGGCCCCCACAGCGTGCCCTTGCCGCCCAGCAGCGTCATCGCGACCATGAAGACGCCGAAGGTGAGCGTGGGATAGGCCGTCTCGAGGGGCTCGACGAAGCCGGTCATGTTGCCGAAGAGCGCGCCCGCGATCGCGAGGAAGAAGGCCGATACCGACCACGCGACCATCTTGTAGCGCCGAGTGTGCAGGCCGAGGGCCTCGGCCTTGTCCTCGTCGTCGCGGATCGCGTTGATCGCGAGGCGGAAGCGGGTCGAGTAGAGCCAGCGCAGGAACAGGTAGCAGGCCACGCACGCGGCGAGGCAGGCGAAGTAGTAGAAGCGCTCGCGCATGCCCGGTCCGCCGGGAAACACCGGCATGGCGATGCCTTGCCCACCGCCCACCCATTCCCAGGCGTTGGTGAGCTCGGCCGCCGCGATCGCCGCGCCCAGCGTGCCGATCGCGAAATAGGGTCCCCGGACGCCGAAGAGCACCCAGGAGAGCGCCACGGCGGCCAGCACCGCGCCCACCGGTGCCAGCCCGATGCCGAGGGCGAGGCCGAGGAAGTAGTCGCGATCGGAGAAGTCGATGCTGATCGCGCCGCTGGCCGCGGTGTACTCGCCGATGTCGTAGACCAGCCCCACCTGCGCGAGCGCGCAGATGTACATGCCCAGGCCGAAGAAGAGGATGTTCCCGAGCGAGTTGTAGCCCATCTGCCCACCCATGGTGTCCCAGGTGAGGGCGAAGAGCACCATGATCCAGAAGACCGCGAGCTGGACCGTGTGGCCCGGGAACACGAAAGGCGAGGCGAGGCCCGCGGTGAGGAGGGCCAAATGCAGCCCGGCGGAGCGCCGCGTCATTGCAGTGCCCTCCGGTCGCGCATCAGCAGCATCTGGCGCCAGACGAGGATCGCCAGGAGCAGGCCCACGATGGTGGCCTGCTGGAACTGCGCGCCCAGCACGAAACCGCTGTACTGCTCCAGGGCGCCCAGGCCCAGCGCGGTGACGATCACCCCCGGGAGGTTGCCCAGGCCGGCCGCGGTCACGATCACGAACGAGCGCACCGAATAGGCGATGCCGTAGAACGGCTGGATCACCCAGATCATGGCGATGAGGACGCCGGCCGCGCCGCAGATCGCCGAGTTGATCGAGAAGGTGACGGCGTACACCCGGTCCGTGTCCACGCCCAGCACGCGCGCGGCACGCGCATCCTGCGCCGTGGCCCGGATCGCGCGGCCCATGCGGGTGTGGCGAAGGAAGGCCACCATCGCAAGCGCGAGCACGAAGCACAGCACCAACCCCACCAGGCGGATCTGCGTGACCGAGACCACGCCATCGAAGAGCTCCAGGCGCCCGAGCCCCGAATCGATGGTGCGCACCTCGGGCCCGAAGGCGAGGTTGAGCGCCTGCTGGATGGTGATGCCCAGGCCGAAGGTGGCGAGCAGCGACGTGAAGAGGTCGAGGGCGATCACGCGGCGGATCACCAGGCGGTAGAGCACCCAGCCGAGCAGGAACATCACGGCGCACACGGGCACCAGCGCGGCGATGGGGTGCACGCCGCGCTGGGCCAGCTCGTGGGCGAGGTAGCCGCCCAGCATCACCATGTCGCCCTGGGCCAGGTTCTTCACGTTCATCACGCCCCAGACCAGGGCGAGCCCGTAGGCGGCGAGCGCGAAGACCGCGCCAACCGTGATGCCGTTCAGCAACAGCTGGACGTTGAGGACCGGCGCTCCCGCCAGGACCTGGAGGTTGTCCAGCATCTCACTTCGCCGCGACGCGCGGGTACACCACCTTCTCGGCCGCGAACTTGGTGGGCGCCACCACCGCGTAGTCCCCCTGCTGGATCTGGCGCAGCACCATGGGCTTCGCGATGTTGCGGCCGTCCGGCGCGAACTTGATCTGCCCGTAGAACGTCGAGATGTCGGTCTTCGCGAGCGCGTCGCGCAGCTTGTCCTTGTCGAGGGTGCCGGCGCGCTTGAACGCATCGGCCCAGATCATCACCGCCGCGGATGCCTGCGCGACCTGGTAGGGCACTTCCTTGTATTCCGGATGCGCCTTGAGGAACGCGTTGTTGTAGTCCATCGCGCTGCCGAAGACCGGATCCGTGTACTTGAGGGTCTCGGCCCACTGGGTCGGGCAGAGGATGCCCTCGGCCGACTTGCCGAACTTGGAGACCAGGTCCGCGGATTCGCAGTGGGTCACCGCGACGATGGGCGCCGAGACCCCCATCTCGGACATCTGGCGCGCGGCCGTGATCGCGCCCTTGGTGTGCCCGGAGAAGAGCAGGATGTCGGGCTTGAGCGCCTTCACCTTGGTGAGCGTGGCCGAGATGTCGGACAGGTCGCGCGGCATCTTGTCGTCGACGACCACCTTCATGCCGTGCTCCTTGATGCGGTCCATGACGCCGGCGCGCACGTCGAGCGAGAACGGGTCGTTCTCGAAGGCCATCGCGACCTTCAGGCCCTTCGGGTCCTTGCCGGCCTTCTGCGCGAGCTCGGCGGCGAGGTCGATCACCGGCGAGAGGTACTGCTCCGAAGTCGAGAGCGCCGCGAAGATGTATTTGTATCCCTGGGTGAAGAGCGAGCGCGAGGCGCCCTCGGCTTCCACCATCGGGATCTTGTATTTCTCCGTGACCGGGGCCGCCGCCTTGGTCGGGCCCGAGCCGTAGGGGCCGAGGACGAACTTGATGTCGTCCTGGTTGATCAGGCGCTCGAGCAGCTGTGCCGTGCGCGCGGGCGTGGACTCGTCGTCGTAGTACTTGACCTCGAGGCGGTAGCTCTTGCCCCCGACCTTCACGCCGCCCATGTCGTTGATCTTCTTGACCGCGAAGTCGTAGCCGTCCTTCGCGTTCTTGCCTTCCTGGGAATACTTGCCGGTGATCGAGATCGCCGAGCCCAGGGTGATCACGTCCTGCGCGGCCGCGATACCGCTGCCGGCGGCCAGCGCGAACGCCGCCGCCAGGATTTTCGTCGTCCTCATGTCCATTCCTCCTCCGTCGAAGTCGAACGGCCGCGCGCCAGGTGGCGCGACGGTGGTCTGGTGCTGCGGGACGGGGAGTTAAGGCCGGATGCGGCGCAGCCAGCCGGCGCTGTGGCGCCAGCG
>CAMPHL010000062.1 GCA_946885905.1 uncultured Pseudomonadota bacterium
AAGTGGCGCGTCAACGGCCCGGTGGCCAACATGCCCGAGTTCGCGCAGGCCTTCTCCTGCAAGCCCGGCGCTGCCCTCAATCCGCCCAAGCGCTGCCGCGTGTGGTGAGGCTGGTAAAAGCGGGTGAAAGCGGGTGAAAGCGGGAAGCAGGGGAATCAGAGGGATCAGAGGAAAGCCCCTCTGCTGATTCGTGCCTTCGTTCAACGCAGCCTCGAACACACGCGCTTTCCTCTGATGCCTCTGATTCCCCTGCTTCCCGCTTTCACCCGCTTTTGAACTAGTCCTTCAAGTTCGCGAGCAGCGAATCCACGATCCGCCCGCGGCCGGGAGGCTCCAGGCGGTGCTTGCGGATCACCTCGGCCAGGTCCGGCGGCCGGTGGCTGGAGCGCAGGAAGACCTCGGCGATCGCGTTCTGGACATTGGGCGTGCGTGCGTTGGCGAACGAGCGCGTGAGCTCCTGGAGGATTTCACCGTCGGAGATGCGCAGGCGCGCGAGCGCATCGAGGGCGCGAACCTGCGCGGGCGAGCTGGGCATGTTGGCGACCGCGCGGGCGATGGGCCGCAGCTCGGCGCCGTCTGCGACGGGACGATGCCGCAGGTACGCCTGCGCGATGCGCGCTTCCGATTCGTTCGCGCTCAGGAGCGCCTGCAACGTTCGCGTCCGGGCTGCGGCATCCCCCATGCATGCCAGCACCGCCGAGTCCGCGACGTTCGCCGAATCCTTGTCGCGCAACCTTGCCGCCTCGCCATCGAGTGCCCGATCGGCATTGAGGCGGCATGCGACATCGACCTCGTCGAAGCCGGTCTTGCGCGAGCGCAACATGTCCTCCACCAGCGCCACGGCCTCCTGCCGCCGCTGCGGCTCGTCGAGCCAGCCGAGCTGGACGGCCAATGCGATCATGCGTGCGCGCTCGCCATTGGAAGCCGCGCGGGTCGCCGTGAGGAAGCGCGATCGCGTCGCCGAGTCCGCCGACACGCTTCCGAGGGCCTGCGTGAAGTCGGCGGTCGCCTTCTGCTCGGGCGTGAGCGAGGCGAGCAGCGCCTCGACCCGCTTCAGGTAATCCCCGATATCGGCATCCCGCAGCAGGGTGTGGGCGAACGCGAGCTTCGTGGCCGCGCTCGTGCGTTCGTCGAAGAACTTGCACACGCGCGCCCGGTGCGCCGCCTGCGAGCTTCCCGCCCCGCTCACGCGCGCCATGCCGTTGCGCGAGAAGACCGAGAGCATCCTCGAGTCGTGCGCGCCGCTGCCGAAGGAACCCCCGCCGCCCGCGTCGAAATAGCGCCCGAGGAGCATGGCGGCGGTGGAACCGACCGGAGCCGGGCCCGAGAAGCCATAGATCGACGGCACCTGGCTGAAGATCCGGCGCATGCGCTCCCGGCCGCTCTCGCCGTACGACGACGAGTACTTCGTGGCGTCGGGATTCAGGCTCTCGCAGCCGAATAGATAGACCTCCTTCAGCCGCGCGAACAGGCCCGGGCAGGAATCGCTGCAGGCCGCGCGCTCGAGCTCGTCGATCGCCAGGTGGTCCGGATTGTCGATGCGGTCCGAGTAGAACGTGTCGCCGGCGTTGAAGTGGCCCGAGATCACGACCACGTCGCATTGGATGCCGCGCGTGCAGGCCGAGCGCAGCCAGTCGGGCCGGCCCTTCTGCACCAGTTCGACGAAGCTGTACTGCCCGGGCGGCAGCCGCTTCCTCAACGCCTCCTTCTCGTCGGGCGAGTTGACGGTGATGGTGCACACCGTCTTCGCCGCGAGGGCGCCGGCCGGCACGACCGCCAGCGCGATGGCCAATGGGAGCGTGGCTTTCACGCTCCGATGGTGGTCGCGCGGGCGCGAAAAAAAAGCCGGAGGCGTGCCTCCGGCTGGGTCGGCTCCTTCCTACCCGGCGTCAGCCGAGGTCGGAAGAAAGATATCCGCTCGTGGCCGCATAGCCGTTCACGCTGCGTGCCACCTGCTGCGCGACCTGGTTTTCCTGCTCGTTGCCCAGGCCCGTGAAGCTCACGCGGCCGTCACGCGCCGAAACGGTCGCGCCGATGTCGCGCAGCCGGTAGTCGCGTGCGAACGTCATGGCCACCGAGTCGGCGAGCAGCGTGTCGTCGAGGTTCGCGCCGCCCGACTGCAGGTGGCCGCCCTCGCGGGCGACGAACGCGTGGTAGCGGTCGGGCTCGTAGACCGTGATGCGCTCGACGTAGTACGTCTGGGCCAGCGCGGCGCCCGGCGCGGCGAGCGCGGCGGCGGCGATGGCGATGGCGTGCAGTCTCTTCATGGTTCCCTCCGTTATTCGCAACGAACCTGTGCGACAGCGGGAAAACGCCCAGGGGTCCGGCAGCTAGTTCCGGGGCAGGTGCCCCGATCGGCTCAGGCGGCCGCGGGGGCGACGCGGGAGTGGATCCGGCAGATCTCGACGATCGATTCGGTGGCGTTGCGCGAAAACGCGTCACGCGGATAAGCGCAGAAGAGCGGGAAACGCTCGGCCGTGCAGAGCTTGGTCCAGAGAAGCTCCAACTGGATGGTTGCGGCGACGTTGCCCCGCGACCAGAGGATGGCGACCATTTCGCCGAACGCGCGCACCCTGCGGCCTTCCATGCCCCGTGCCTGGTAGATCAGCTCCCGCATCGTGGCGAGGAAGCGCGCTTCGTCGGGCCAATCCTTGTCCATGAAGGTGGCCAGGACGTCCTCGGCCAGGAGCGGCACGTATCGCTTCTGCAGCCGCAAGCCCTCCACGTCGACGCCATTGTCCCGCAGGCGCTTCTCCAACCCATGGAGGTGCATGGCGGTGGCCATCACGACCGCGGCCTCTCCCGCGCGCAGCCCGTTGCCCACGAAGCCTTCGAGGCCGTCCAGGAACACCCGGTCGTCGCCGTAGATCTGCACGACGTGCTCGCAGGGCGACACCTCGGCCCAGAACACGTGGCGTTCGGCCCTCGGCAGCGCAATTATGTTCGTCATGGGGTCCCGGATTGCTTCGCGTTGGTAAACGCTACAAGCTTCCGGCGCGCAAGGATGTAGGCACCTTCCTACGCTATGATCCGACCCATGTTCCCCACCACCATCGCAGGGAGCCTTCCCAAGCCCGGCTGGCTCGCCGAAACCCACAAGCTCTGGCCGCAGTGGCGCGCCGAGGGCGCAGAGCTGCAGCGCCTCAAGCGGGACGCCACGCTGCTGTGGCTCAAGGAGCAGGAGGACGCGGGCCTCGACATCGTCACCGATGGCGAGCAGTCCCGGCAGCACTTCGTCCACGGGTTCCTCCACTTCGTCGAAGGCATCGACTTCGAGCACAAGGTCGAGATGGGCATCCGGGACAACCGCTACAAGGCGATGGTCCCGGTGGTCGTGGGCCCGCTCAGGCTCAAGGGCCGCGTGCACCAAGTGGAGGCGAAGCTCGCGCGCGCGCACACGAAGAAGAAGCTCAAGATCACCATGCCGGGGCCGATGACGATCGTGGACACGATCGCCGACCGCCACTACGGCGACAAGGAGAAGCTCGCCCTCGCGTTCGCGCAGCTCCTGAACCAGGAGGCGCGCGCGCTCGAGAAGGACGGCGTGGACGTGATCCAGTTCGACGAGCCGGCCTTCAACGTCTACACGGACGACGTGGTGAAGTGGGGCATCAAGGCCCTGCACGTCGCCATCAAGGGCCTGAAGCGCGTGCAGAAGGTGGTGCACATCTGCTACGGCTACGGCATCCAGGCCAACGTCGACTGGAAGGCCACGCTCGGCGAGAGGTGGACCCAGTACGAGAAGGTCTTCCCGGCCCTTGCGAAGAGCAGGATGGACGCCGTCTCGCTCGAGTGCATCCATTCGCACGTCCCGCCCGAGCTGATGGCGCTGCTCAAGGGCAAGGACGTGCTCGTGGGCGTGATCGACGTGGCCTCCGACAAGGTCGAAACCCCGGAGGAGGTCGCGAAGACCATCGGCCTCGCGCTCAAGTACGTGCCGAAGTCGCGGCTCTACCCGTGCACCAACTGCGGCATGGCGCCGATGGATCGCGACATCGCGCGCGCCAAGCTGCGCGCGCTGGAGGAAGGCGCCGCGCTCGCCCGCAAGAAGTACAAGTAGCCCGGCTGCCGCTACTTCCAGCAGTACTTCTCGTCGGCGCGCGCTTCCCTGCGCGCCGACGCCCGCTTCGCGATCTCCCCGGGCCTTCCAAGGACCGCGATCTCCTCCTCCATCTCCGCGCGCAGGGCGCCCAGCTTCGCGGCGAGCTGCGCACGTCGGTCGCCGGGCTTCGCGGGGATCGCATCGACGAAGATCATGGCGTAGGGGTGCTTTTCGACCCAATCCAGCGCCTGGCGTCGATGGCGCACATAGCGCTCCAGGTCGCAGAGCGCGTAGCCGTTGATCGTGGGGCCGGCACGCAACGCGAACGCCTTCGTCGCGGCCCCGGCGCGCGCGATCTCGGGGTGGCCCGGGTCGAGCACCGCCAGGGCGGTGGCCATGCGCTCGCGGGCGGCGTAGTACCAGACCACGGCCTCGTCGCGCATCCCCACGTCGTACAGGCGAATGGCGAGCACCATCAGCGTGACCGGCGAGACGGTGTCCGGCTCGGCCATGACCGCGCGGTGGACCTTGGCGACGTCCTCGCGCCGCGTGGACGAAAGGAGGCGGTCGAAGCCGCTGTTGGTCGCAACCCGCGGAGGATCGGCCCGGTGCTCGGAAGCCGCATAGAACGGCGCGATCTTCACCGGGACCGAGCGCACCTGGTACTCGGCGATCGCCGGCAGCGCGACGCAAAGGGCGCCCGCAAGGGCGATCGACTTCATGCCGGCCTCGGGGCGAGCTGCGCCGGATCGTAGAAGAACTGCTCCTGCGCGATGCGCTCGCCCTCCCAGCGCTGGTAGGCGAGCTCCTCGAGGCGCGTATGCGTGCCGTCCTGCCAGTCGAACTCGAAGATCCAGCGGAGCACCACCAGCTCGCCGGCTACGAAGACCGGGCGCACGCACCCGGATCGTACCGACTTCGCCTTCCGCATCGTCCTGCCTTCGCGCTCCATCAGGCGTTCGCGCCCGACGTGCGGATCCTTCATGTTCTCGCGCATCGAGGCGCCCTCGGTGTAGAACTCGTGGATCGCCTCCACGTGGGCATTGGATTCGACGCGCGCGATGAAGCGCTCGAGGGTCTCGGGTGTGGGCATCTGGTAGGTGTCAGGCGAGTGTAAGGGATTCGTTCGCGCGGGTGAGGCGGTCGTGGAGCTCGACCAGGTCGCCGTCCTCGCCGCCGACGAAGCCTGCCTTGCCCGCGGCCTCGAGGAAACGGCATGTCGCATGCGAGCGCGAGGCCTGCTCGTATTCCTCGAGCCATGCCCCGAACCGTTCGCGCGTTGCCGCATCGTCGCGCGGGAATTCGCCCGGCGGGGGCTTGAGCCCCATGCGCCATGGCTTCGGCGTGAGCCGCGCGCGGAAGCTCTTCTGGGCGAGGCAAAGCTTCACGAACCAGGGATCGGTGCCGGTCGCCTTCATGAGGTCCTGCGCCTCGCGGCCGGCCGGGTCGAACTCGCGCCCCGGCGCCATCGCGCGAAAGCCGGCGGCGGTGCGATAGATCCTGAAGGTGCCCTTGCCCGCACCGGCCAGGGCCGCGCGCAGTTTCTCCAGCGCCGCTTCCGCGGGGCTCTTCCGGCCGAAGAGCTTCGCCAGGAAGGCCGGTGCCGCGCCCGCATCCGGCAGGTCCACGTCGAGGAAGAGCAGGCGCGCGGCGTTCATGACCGTGGCGCCGTAGCGATTGCGGGTGAGCACCGCGCGGGGCTCGTCGGGCGGGCCGATGGTCTCCAGGATCTCCTCGCGGATCGGGCGGCTGCCGTACTCGTAGCCGCGCGGAAAGGGCTCGCCGCGGCGCACGCGATCGGCCAGCCGCGCAAGGCGGCCCTCGGCCTCGCGGCGCGCGCCCTCGTCGTCTTCTCCCCAGCCCCACGCCACGAGCGGCGTGGCGCCGTGCTTCGGCGACTGCGCTTCCCCTTCGGCCCGGGCCCAGGTTCGCGGAATGTGCATCCCGCGATCGTAGCCGAACCGCGCGGCGGGGCTCAGCGGTATTTGGCGGCCGTGATGAACTGCCCGAAACGCTCGCACCAGACGACCACCGCGCGGTAGCCGGCGGGATCGATGCCCGCAGGCACCGGCACCACGAAATTCTCGAAGGTCTTCACCTCGCCCATGCGCACCATGCGCGACTTCAGGCGCAGGAACTCGGCCTCGGTCTCGACGAACTCGGGCGACAGGTACAGCTTGTAGTCCGGACCGGGGGCGAGCTTGCCGGCGAGCGTGATGGCCTCGCGCCCCACGGTGACCTTGCCCTCGCCCCAATGCAGCAGGTCGCTGTCCACGAGATCGCGGCGGAACTCGGCCGTGTAGGTCGCTTGCGCGGCCTTCGCCGCGACCTCGCTGGTGGACGGACCCGCCGGTGCGATGAGGATCGGCAGGAGGTAGACGCCGAGCGCGAAGCCGGCAGCCAGCGCGATGGCGTGGGTCACGAGCAGGATGAGGGCGCGTTTCATGGCCCTTTGTCGCGATCCCTGCCACGGCCTGACAACTCAACCCTCAACGGTCTTGCGGAACGCGCGTTCGCCGGCGGCAGTGAAGCGCACGACGCGGCTGCCCTTCTCGCGCCTGGCCCATCCCAGCGCGTAGAAGCGCGCGAGCAGCGCCGCACCGACCGACCCCGCCAGGTGATGGCGGCGCTCGCTCCAGTCGAGGCACGGGCGGCACGCCGGGCGTCGTGCGCCACGGTGGGCCTCCGGGTCGATGCCGAGGCTCGCCACGAATCGCTCTCCGGCCGGCGTGAGCGAGAGGCCCGCATCGCCGTGGCTCAGGAAGCGGCGTCGCTGGAACTGGTCGTAGGCGAAGACGCCCTGGTCGCCCGCGAGGTGGTCGTAGCAGACGCGCGCCTTTCGCATCGCGGGCTCGCGCGGGCTGGACTTGAGGCGCAGCGCCCCGGCGCGGTAGGCCACCCCCATGAGGCTTTCGAGCAGCTCGGCCACGTCGTCGTCGGCGAGCCGGAAATAACGGTGCCGGCCCTGGCTCTCGACGGCGACGAGGCGACCATCCACGAGCTTGCCGAGGTGCACGCTCGTGGTCGCCTTGTTCACGCCGGCCACTTCCGCAAGCTCGGTCGCGGTGAGGGCCTGGCCGCCCATGAGCGCCGTGAGGATGTCCGCGCGCGCGCGATCGCCGATGAGGGAGGCGATGCCGGCGATGTGCGGGCCGTCTTTCATGGTTCGCTCCGTGACGAACCGTCATTGTGCGCCATCGGGCTATGCTGCGTCCATGAAGATCACCTGCTTCATCCGCTACCGCATCGACCCCTTCCAGCGCGAGGCCTTCCGCGAATACGCCCGGCGCTGGCTTGCCATCATCCCGCGCTGCGGCGGCGAGCTGCGAGGCTACTGGCTTCCCCACGAAGGCACGAACGACCTCGCCTGGGGCCTCGTCTCCTTCGAAAGCCTCGCCGCCTACGAGGCGTATCGCGCCCGCCTGAAGGCCGACCCCGAGGGCGGCGCCAACTTCGCCTTCGCGCAGGAGAAGCGGTTTATCCTGCGGGAGGAACGAACCTTCTGCGAGGACGTGACGCCGTGATCGCCGTGATCTTCGAAGTCCGCCCCAAACCCGGCCAGCGCGAGCGCTACCTGGATGCGGCCGCCCGGCTGAAGCCCCTGCTCGCGGGCATCGACGGCTTCATCTCCGTGGAGCGCTTCGAGAGCCTCGGTGAGCCGGGGAAGATCCTGTCGCTCTCGATCTGGCGCGACGAGGCGGCGGTGGCGAAATGGCGCGAGGTGGAGCAGCACCGCCGCACGCAGCAGGCCGGCCGCGCCGAGATCTTCGAGGACTACCGGCTGCGGGTCGCCGAAGTGCTGCGCGACTACGGCATGAACGACCGCGATCAGGCCCCCGCCGATTCCCGGGCCGTGCACGGCTGATCGGCGGGAAGCGCGCTCCGGCTACGCGAACCGCGCGGCGAGCTCCCGCGCGATGCCTCCCACGGCCGCGCGCAACTCGACCGGCGAGCGCACCTCGAAACGGAACGGCAGCCGCATGAGCTCGCGCGCATACCAGTCCAGCTCCTCGCAGTACCCGCGCACCACGACGCCATCGCCCTGGGCCTCGGCAACGCCCAGCCCGTTGAAGAGCTCGCGGCGGGCGCGCTCGAGGTCCGTATATAGGTATAGCTCGGTGGGCACGCCGCGCGGGACGCTCGCCAGCGCGCGATTCAGGTACTCGATGGGGTCGAATCCGTCCGGTCGCGTGAAAGGTTTCGCGGTCGTTTCCGCGTGCGCGACGCGATCGAGGCGAAGCGTGCGAAGTCCCTGGCGCAGGTGGCAATGGCCGACCACGTACCAGCGGCCGCTGCGGAAGACGTTGCCGTAGACGTCGAAGTCGCGCGAGGTGATCGCCCCGTCCGCCGCGCGGTAGCGCAACGTCGCGGTGCGCCGCGTGCCGGCCGATTCTCCCAGCACGCGCAGCAGGCGCGCGTCGGCGCTGGTGCGCGCGTTTCCGGTTTGCAGCGCCACGCTCTCGCGCAAGGCGGCAAGCGTCTTGCGCGGCGCGCTCGGCAGCACGCGGTCGAGCTTGGCCTGCACGCTTTCGATCGCGGGCGCCGCGTCCGAGAGACCCAATCCGCGCGCCGCGATGAGCCCGAGGGAGAGCGCCTGGGCCTCCTCCTCGTTGAACATCATCGGCGGGAGCTTGTAGCCGGGCACGAGCCGGTAACCGCCGTATCGGCCCTGCTCGGTCGTGATCGGGATGCCCATCTCCTCGAGCGCCGTGATGTAGCGCCTGAGGGTGCGCGCGTCCACTTCGATGCGGCGCGCCAGCTCGGCGCCGCTCACCAGGCCCTGGGACTGGAGCAGCTCGAGCACGGCGAGCACGCGGGTGGTCGGCTTGGCCATACCCCGACTTTATTGTGGAACTAGGACGGATATTGCCCTAGTTCGGCGCTACCTTGCGCGGGATGGGAACGACACGAATCGCCGCGACCCTCCTGGTGCTGGCCGCCGCCGGATGCCAGAAGCACGCCGCGGCCCAATGGAAAGGACACCGCATGGATCCGGCATTCGGAGTGTTCGGCAGTGAATCCCACGGCGTTGCGAAGGTCGGAGCGCGCGGATGGGCGGCGTTGTACCTAGCGGCGAAGTTCGAGAAAGCGCTCGTAGTCCTCGAAGCGGATCGCGCCGCGCCCGGCGCGGTCGATCGCCCCGAACTGGTCCGCGATCGCGCCCAGGCCCGCTGAGCGGGCTTGCGCGGCGCTCAGCGTGCCGTCGGGCAAGGCGGCGGCATCGAAGCGGCGCTTCAACTTCGCGCGCACCTGGGCGCGGCCGACCTGCGACGTCAACGGCCTCTGGAGCG
>CAMPHL010000063.1 GCA_946885905.1 uncultured Pseudomonadota bacterium
ACGGAGAACAACCGCATCGTGAACTTCGCCGGCCCCGCGAGCCTCGCGGGCCGCTACGTCGAGGTCGAGGTCGTCCACGCGCACCCGCACAGCCTGCGCGGGCGCCTTGCATCAACCGTTTCACCGCAATCCGGAAGCACCGTTCTACAGGAGCCTGCATGAAAGTCGAACGACTGAGCCGCATCGCCTTCGCCGCCGCCGTGGCCTTCGCCGCGCCCGCATTCGCGCAGAAGCCCGCCTCGACGCCGCCCGAGCCGAAACCGGCGACCCAGCCGGCAAACGGGACGGGCGCTACGGTGACGCTGCCCACGACGCTCCCGGGTACCCCGCAGACCACACCGGCGATCCCCAACCCGCGCGCATTCGCCTCGGTGATCAAGGGCGCCAACAAGCTCGACGGCTTCTTCACGCTCTACCAGAAGGACGAGAAGGTCTGGCTGGAGTTGAAGCCCGGGCAGCTCGGCCAGCCCTACTACCTTTCCGTCAACCGCACGCGCGGCCTGGGCGAGGGCTTCATCTTTCCGTTCATGATGCGCGGCTACGTGGTCGAGTTCCGCAAGGTGGGGTCGCTCATCCAGATGGTCGCCCGCAATTCGCGCTACGTCGCCAGGGAAGGCACGCCGCTCGCGCGCGCCGCGCGCGAGAGCTTCACCGACAGCCTGCTCGCCTCGGCGCCGGTGGTGAGCGAGCCGCATCCGGAATCCAAGTCGGTCCTCGTGGATGCCGGCGGGTTCTTCATCAGCGACATCCCGGGCACGGCCACGGAGCTCGAGGCTTCGTTCAAGGCGCCCTATTCCTTCGACCAGCGCAACTCGAGCTTCACCAAGGTGCGCTCGAAGGCCGACATGGCGGCGTTCGGCGTCTCGGCGCACTTCGCCATGCCGAAGCTGCCCGCGCCGGGCAACGGGAACTCGCGCACGCGCCTGCCTACCACGCTGGAGGACCCGCGCAGCATGTTCCTCGAGTACCACTACAGCCTCGCCAAGCTTCCCGACGAGCCGATGCGACCCCGCATGGCCGACAGCCGCATCGGGCATTTCGTGACGCGGCACCACGACTTCAGCACCGACGCGGCCAGGTTTCCGCGCCAGCACTTCGTGAACCGCTGGCGCCTCGAGAAGAAGGATCCGGCCGCCGCTCTTTCCGAGCCGGTACAGCCGATCGTCTTCTGGCTCGACCGCAATGTCCCGGCGGAGTACCGCGACACCGTGAAGGCCGGCGTCCTGGAGTGGAACAAGGCGTTCGAGAAGATCGGCTTCAAGGACGCGCTTCGCGTCGAGATGCAGCCCGAGGACGCCGATTTCGACACCGCGGACGTGCGCCATGCCTCCATCCGCTGGTACCTCGACACGAGCGACGGGGCGCTCGCCATCGGTCCGCGCAGGGTCGACCCGCGCACGGGCGAGATCCTCGATGCGGATATCGCGGTTTCGCAGGGCTGGACGCGCCTGCCGCGACGCCTTTCGGGCGAGCAGTTCCCCAAGCCCATGGGCAACTCGGGCTCGGGCCACGCGAACGACGAGGCCAACTTCTGCGCCTATGGCAACGAAGCGATCGGCGAGGCCGCCTTCGGCGCGGGCCTGCTGGAAGCCCGCGGCGAGCTCGATCCCAACGGCCCGGAGGCCGAGGCGATCGTGAAGGCCACGCTCAAGGACGTGATCACCCACGAAGTGGGCCATGCGCTCGGCCTGCGCCACAACTTCCGCGCCTCGACCATCTACACCGAGGAGCAGATCGCCGATCCCGAGTTCACGCGCAAGCACGGCCTCGCGGGTTCGGTGATGGACTACAACGCGTGGAACATCGCGCTCGGCAAGGAGAAGCAGGGCGAGTACGTGATGAGCACGTTGGGCCCCTACGACTACTGGGCGATCGAGTACGCCTACAAGCCGCTCGTGGCCGATTCCGAGGCGAAGGAGCTTGCCAGGATCGCAAGCCGCTCGCGCGAGCCGGAGCTCGCCTTCGCCACGGACGAGGAAGGCGGCGTGGGCGTCGAGGCGGCCGATCCTGAAGTGAACCAGCGCGACCTGGGTGCGGATCCGCTTGGCTTCGCCAAGCGCCGCATGGCGCTCTCGCGTGAGCTGTGGGACCGCTGGCAGGCGCGGCAGCTTCCCGAGGACGAGGGCCGCGACGTGCTCTATCGCAACACCGTGTCGGGATTCAACCAGTACTTGCTCGCTTCCCAGGTAGCGGCCAAGTACGTGGGCGGCGTGGTGTACCTCAGGGACCACGCCGGCAGCCCGCGCGCGAGCTTCACGCCGATCGCAGGTGAGCGCCAGCGCGAGGCGCTCAGGCTGGTGACCGAGGGTCTTTTCCGCGCCGACAGCTTCAGGTTCCAGCCCGAATTCCTCGCGCGCCTGGCCACCAACCCGCTCGAATCGGGCGGCGAGCGCTCCTTCTCCCTGCCGGAGAAGGTGCTCCAGGTCCAGTCGCAGGTCCTCGACCGCCTGATGAGCGACGGCGTGGCCGCGCGCCTGCTCGATTCGAGTTTCAAGGTGGCCGAGCCCTCCAAGGGCTTGTCGCTCGCGGAGCTCTACGACTCCCTCCAGGCCTCGATCTGGAGCGACCTGAAGGGCACCGGCGACATCCCCCTCATGCGGCGCAACCTGCAGCGCGAGCACGTGAAACGCGTGACGCACCTGCTGACGGCCGGCAATGGCGCTCCCGCCGATGCGCGCGCGCTGCAGCGCGCGAACGTTCGGGCGCTCGTGGCCAAGCTCAAGGCCGCCGAGGCGCGGCCCGGGCTCTCGAAAGAGGCGCGGGCGCATATCGCCGACAGCCGCAATACGCTGGAGGAGGCGCTCAAGGCCCCAATGCAGCGCATGGGCGCCTAGCGCGGCATGGGCAATCCGCGGCGCCGCGCGGCCACCGAGGAGGTGGCCTTCAAGCCGGTAGACAACGCGCGGCTCGCGGCGCTTTGCGGCCCTCTCGACGCAAACCTGCGCCAGATCGAAACCGGGCTGGACGTCACGATCTCGCGCCGCGGCGAGCGCTTCAGCATCTCGGGTCCCGCGACCAAGGCGGCCCAGGCCGCCGCCGCGCTCAAGCGCTTCTATGACCGGGCCGCCCGCGAGGAGCTATCCGTCGAGGACATCCAGCTGGGCCTGGTGGAGATTTCCCACCAGCGTCCGGGTCGGGAAGTTGAATCACCCGCATTGCTGCTGCCGCGCAGGAGCGAGCTCACCGCGCGCACGCCGCGCCAGGCCGACTACCTGCAGGCGATGCGCAACTTCGACATCACCTTCTGCGTAGGCCCCGCGGGCACGGGCAAGACGTTCCTCGCGGTGGCCGCGGCCGTCGACGCGCTCGAGCGCGACGCCGTGAAGCGCATCGTGCTCACGCGCCCGGCGGTCGAGGCCGGTGAAAAGCTGGGCTTCCTTCCCGGCGATCTCGCGCAGAAGGTCGACCCGTACCTGCGCCCGCTCTACGACGCGCTCTACGACCTCATGGGATTCGACAAGGTCACGCGCGCATTCGAGCGCGGCGCGATCGAGATCGCCCCGCTCGCCTTCATGCGCGGGCGCACGTTGAACCATTCGTTCGTGATCCTCGACGAGGCGCAGAACACCACGCCCGAGCAGATGAAGATGTTCCTCACGCGCATCGGCTTCGGCTCCAAGGCCGTGGTCACCGGCGACGTGACCCAGGTCGACCTCGCCAAGGGCCAGGCCTCGGGCCTGGACCACGCGCGCAAGGTGCTCGCGGGCGTGCGCGGCATCGCCATGAACGAATTCCAGTCCGAGGACGTGGTGCGCCACCCGCTGGTGCAGGCGATCGTGGACGCTTACGACCGGCACGCGCCAAAGAAGAAGGCGTGAAGCGGTCAACTTCGCCACGCCGGCGACGGCCCGGGCCCGATCTTTCCATCCAGCGCGCCTCGCGCGCTTCGCACATCCCTTCCGACACCCTGCTGCGCCGCTGGGCTCGCGCGGCGCTTGCCGGGCCCGTCGAGGTGACGCTGCGCTACGTGGCCGAGGCGGAGGGGCGGCGGCTCAATCGCGATTACCGCGGGCGCGACTACCCCACCAACGTGCTCACGTTCGCCTACGGTGAATGGCTCCTGGCCGGGGACGTCGTGATCTGCGCGCCGGTGGTCGCCCGAGAGGCGCGCCAGCAGGGCAAGGCGGTGGCGGCGCACCACGCGCACCTGCTGGTCCATGGGCTGCTTCACCTGCAGGGCTACGACCATGAGCGCGATGCGGACGCCGCGCGCATGGAGCGACGCGAGCGGCAAATCCTCCGGACGCTGGGGTTCAGCGACCCTTACGCGCCCGGCTGAGGCTCCATCCGGAGGGGGGGCGAGCGAGTTTGCTAAAGTATCCGCTCCCCGTCCATGAACGAACCCGCCAAGCCGAGCCTGCTCGAGCGCCTGTCGTCGCTCCTGCTGCGCGAGCCCGAGGATCGTGAGCAGCTGATCGCGCTGCTGCACGGAGCCTTCGAGAGGCGCCTGCTCGACGCCGAGGCGCTTTCGATGATCGAGGGCGTGCTGCAGGTGTCGGAGACGCAGGTGCGCGACGTGATGATCCCGCGCTCGCAGATGGACATGATCGACGCGGCCGAGAGCCCGGAGAGGTTCATCCCGTTCGCGATCGAGACCGCGCACTCGCGCTTCCCGGTGTTCGAGGACAACCGCGACAACGTGGTCGGCATCCTGCTCGCCAAGGACCTCCTGCGGTTCTATGCGGAGGAGGAGTTCAACCTGCGCGAGATGCTGCGCCCGGCCGTGTTCGTTCCCGAGGCCAAGCGACTCAACGTCCTGCTCAAGGAATTCCGCGCCAACCGCAACCACATCGCGATCGTCGTCGACGAGTACGGCGGGGTCTCGGGGCTGGTCACGATCGAGGACGTGATCGAGCAGATCGTGGGCGACATCGAGGACGAATACGACTTCGACGAGACCGAGGACAACATCCTCGTCGACCGCAGCGGCCGCTATCGCGTGAAGGCGGTGACCGAGATCGGGGACTTCAACGCGCACTTCGGCACCAACTTCTCGGACGAGGACCACGACACGGTCGGCGGGCTGGTGGTCGGCCGCTTCGGGCGCGTGCCCAAGCGGGGCGAGTCGATCGCGATCGAGGGGTTCGGCTTCCAGGTGCTGCGCGCGGACAGCCGCAAGGTGCACGCGCTGCTGGTGGAGAAACCGAAGACGCGGGAGCCCGGATGACCCAGGCGGCAGGTGCGGCGCCGCGCGTCACGGCGGCGCGCGCGCTCGCCTTGGGAATCTTCGCTCCGTTGGTGGCCGGCGCGGCGTGCGTCCTCGGTTTCGCGCCCTTCTACGCATGGCCCGTCCCGATCTTCGCGGTCGCGGTGCTCCTGCACGCGTGGTCCCGCAGTGACACTCCAAGGCAGGCGGGGCTCTCGGGCTTCGCCTTCGGCCTGGGCTTCTTTCTCGCAGGCGTCTCGTGGGTCTACGTGAGCCTGCACGATTTCGGCTCCATGCCCGCGCCGCTGGCGGCGCTGGCGACGTTCCTCTTTTGCGCCTACCTCTCGCTCTTTCCCGCGGCCGCGGGCTGGACCGCCGTGCGCCTGGCGGGCACGAAGGCCGGCGTGCGACTGGTCCTGGGCGCGACCCTGCTCGTGGCTTTCGAGTGGGTGCGCGGCTGGCTCTTCACCGGATTCCCGTGGCTCAACCTCGGTACTTCGCAGGCGCCTTCGAGCCCGCTCGCGGGCTTCGCGCCCGTCCTCGGCGCCTACGGCACGTCGCTTGCGGTGACGGGCGCGGCGGCGATGCTCGGCGAAGTCGCCTGGAGCCGGGCATGGTCGCGAAGGCGGGCGCTCCTGCTCGCTTCGCTGGTCGGCCTCTTCGTAGCGGGCGGCGCGTTGCGCGCGATCACCTGGACGCGGCCGGCGGGGCCCGCGGTTACGGTGGCGCTGCTGCAGGGCAACGTGGCGCAGGACATCAAGTGGCGCGAGGAGGTCCGCCCACGAATCCTCGATGCCTACGCGCGCATGATCATGGCCGCCGAGGCCTCCATCGTGGTGATTCCGGAGACGGCGCTCCCGGCGCTCCTCGACCAGTTGCCGGCCGAATACGTGGCGGCGCTGCGCGATCATGCGCGCGCCACTGGCAAGCACATCCTCCTTGGCACCGTAGAGCGCAACCCGCGCGGCGGCGAGGTGGATTACTACAACAGCCTGGTCTCGCTGGCCGAGCAGGGCATGCCCGCCTACCGCAAGCGCCACCTCGTGCCCTTCGGGGAGTACATCCCCCCGGGCTTCGGCTGGATCCTGGCCGTGCTCAAGATCCCGATGAGCGACTTCGCGCACGGAGCTACGAACCAGTCGCCGATCAGGGCGGCCGGCATCCCCCTGGGTGTGGCGATCTGCTATGAGGATATCTTCGGCGAGGAGGTGATCGAGGCCCTGCCGGCGGCGCAGCTGCTCGTGAACGTGAGCAACGACGCGTGGTTCGGACGCTCGTTCGCCGCCGAGCAGCACCTGCAGTTCTCGCAGATGCGCGCGCTGGAAACCGGCCGCTGGATGGTGCGCTCCACGAACACCGGCGTCACGGCCGCGATCGATCCGACCGGGCATGTGGCCTCGAGGCTGCCCCAGTTCACCGCGGGAACGCTGGTCGAGAAAGTCGAGCCGCGCACGGGCATGACACCGTACGCGCGCTTCGGCAACGCGCCGGCGTTGATCATCGCCGCGGCGGTCGGCTTCATCGCGTGGAGGCGCAGGCGCACGTGAGCGGCGAACCCCTCGTTTCGATCCTCATCCCGGCCTACAACGAGCGCTTCTTCGCCGAGGCGCTGGCGAGCGCGCGGGCGCAGGCCTATCCGGCGCTGGAGATCGTCGTCCTGGACGACTCTCCCGGCGAGGCGATCGAGCGGGCGGTGCGGCAGGCCTCCGATGGACGCGTGCGCTACGCGCGCAACCGCGAGCGGCGCGGCTTCCACGGCAATTTCACCGCGTGCTTCCAGCAGGCGCGCGGAGAGTACGTCAAGTTCCTGAACGACGACGACCGCTTGCTGCCGCAGTGCGTGCCGGTGCTCGCCGGCATCCTCCGGATCAACCCCGGTGTCACGCTCGCGACCAGCCGCCGCTTCGTGATCGACGAGGCCGGCGTTCGCCAGGCCGACCGGGCGGCGACGGTGCCGTTGTCGTACGTTTCCGCTTTCGTGCCGGGTTCGGAGCTCGCCAACTTCGTGCTCATGAACATGTTGAACCTTATCGGCGAGCCCACCACGGCGATGTTCCGGCGCGCGGACCTCGCGACCGAGCCCGGCGGCATCTTCCGCTGGGACGGCCACGATTACCACTGCCTCGCCGATTTGAGCGTGTGGCTGCGGTTGCTCGCCCGGGGTACGGCGTTCTATTGCGCCGAGGGCCTGAGCGAGTACCGGGTCCACGGCGAGCAGGAGCAGGCAACCTTCGCCGGAAGCGTGAGCTGCGTGCTCGAGCGACGCCTCATCGCGTTGCGGGCGCGCGCCGCGGGCTTCCTCGCGGGGCCAGGCCAGTACGCCGCCGCTTTGAACGCCGCGCGCTACTTCGCGCTGTCCACGGATTTCGTGCGCGCGCCGCCAGAGGTGGCCCGCCAAATCCGCGCAGAGGTGCGCGCCATCGACGAGGAGATCGTCCGCGCGGGCGGAGAGCCGCTGGCCTCACCCCTATAATCGGGTTTTTTGGTTCCCGGAAGCGCGATGCGTACGTTCCAACAGCTCGTCCTTGCCCTGCAGGACTACTGGGGCCGGCAGGGCTGCGCGATCCTCCAGCCCTACGACATGGAAGTCGGCGCGGGCACGTCGCATACGGCGACCTTCCTGCGCTCCCTGGGGCCGGAGCCGTGGCGGGCAGCGTACGTGCAGCCCTCGCGCCGCCCCAAGGACGGACGCTACGGCGAGAACCCGAACCGCCTGCAGCATTACTACCAGTACCAGGTGGTGCTGAAGCCGTCTCCTCCGGAAATCCTCGACCTCTATCTCGGCTCGCTGGAGGCCGTCGGCTTCGACCTCAAGGCCAACGACGTGCGCTTCGTCGAGGACGACTGGGAGAACCCCACGCTGGGCGCCTGGGGGCTGGGCTGGGAAGTCTGGATGAACGGCATGGAGATCACGCAGTTCACCTATTTCCAGCAGGTGGGCGGCCTCGACTGCAAGCCGATCACCGGCGAGATCACCTACGGGCTCGAGCGCCTGGCGATGTACCTGCAGGGCGTGGAGAACGTGTACGACCTGGTCTGGACCGAGCCGGAGGAGCACGGCCGCAAGCGCCGGCTCACCTATCGCGACGTGTACCACCAGAACGAGGTCGAGCAGTCGGCGTACAACTTCGAGCACTCGGATCCGAAGTCGCTTTTCGTCCACTTCGCCGACCATGAGCGGATGGCCCGGCACCTCGTGGACGCCCAGCTTGCCCTGCCCGCCTACGAGCAGGTGCTGAAAGCCGCGCACACGTTCAACCTTCTGGATGCGCGTGGCGCGATCTCGGTCACCGAGCGCCAGGCCTACATCGGCCGCATCCGCAAGCTCGCGCAGTCGGTCGCGCAGAGCTACTACGAGTCGCGCGAGCGGCTGGGTTTCCCGATGCTGCGGCAGGCCGCGTCATGAGCTCGGCGCCGCTGCTGGTCGAGCTGCTCTGCGAGGAGCTGCCGCCCAAGGCGCTGGCGCGCCTGGGCAGTGCGTTCGCGCGCTTGGTTCGCGACGGGCTCGCGAGGCGCGGGCTCGTCGAGGAGCCCTCGGAGGCGCTCGAGTTCGCCACCCCGCGCCGGCTCGCCGTGGGCCTTCGTCGGGTGCGCGGCGCTTGCGATCCGAAGCTGCTCGAGGTAAAACTCATGCCCGTCGCGGTTGGCCTCGATGCGGAGGGCAAGCCCACCGCGGCGCTGGTGAAGAAGCTCCAGGGCCTGGGGCTTGCGGGCATCGACCCGGCGAAGCTCAAGCGCCGGGTGGAGGGCAAGTCCGAATCGCTCTTCGTCGACACCGCGACGCCGGCGATGCCGCTGGCCGAGGCGTTGCAAGCAGCGCTCACGGAGGCACTCGCGGCGTTGCCGATCGCCAAGGTCATGAGCTACCAGCTTGCCGACGGCGAGACGACGGTGCAGTTCGTCCGGCCCGCCCACGGCCTGGTCGCGTTGCACGGTTCCGACGTCGTGCCGGTGAAGGCGCTCGGCCTCGAGTCGGGGCGCGTTACGCGCGGCCATCGCTTCCAGGGCGCCTCGCGGATCGAGATCGCGCGAGCCGATGACTACGAGCGCGCGCTCGCCGAGGAGGGCGGCGTGATCGCTTCCTTCACGCGCCGGCGCTCCATGATCCTCGAGCAGCTCGAGGCCGCTGCGGCCAATGCGGGTTCTTCGCTCGGCCCCGCGGCCGACTACG
>CAMPHL010000064.1 GCA_946885905.1 uncultured Pseudomonadota bacterium
GCCTTCTTCTTGGCCGCGTGCGCGTCGGTCCACGCGCCGACCACGGGGCCGAGGAACATCACGACGAGGTACGAGGCCGAGAGCGCCGCCGTCCAGGCGAACGTCGCCCAAGCGGCCTTCTGCGCGACCACGTTCACGAAGTAGGCGTTGAAGACCGCCGTGAGCACCACCGTGGTGTAACCGGAGTTGGCGAAGTCGTACATCGCCCATCCGAACACCTCGCGGCGGCGCACTCCGGGGTTGAGCGCCGAGCTCGTGGAGCGCGGCGAGGAGCTCGCGGGGTCGAGCGCGGAGCCCGCGTCGCGCTCAACCACCGGCGGGGGTGGAGCCGGCCGCAGCGGTCATCTTCTTCAGGATCTCCTGCGCCGTCTCGAGCATGCGGTCGCGGTTGGCGACGAGGTCGGCCAGCGCGATCGGCACCGGGTAGTCCGGCATCACGCCCTCCCCCTCGATGCGCTTGCCGTTGGAAAGCACGAAGCCCACCTCGCTGTATGCGAGCTCGGCGCCGCCCGGCACGCGGGCGTAGCCGAGGAAGCCGAGCAGGCAGCCGCACGTGGGCTGGCCCACGACGACCGCGCGTCCCGCGGCCTGCATCGTGCCGGCGAAGAGCTCGCTCGCGCTGGCGCTCTGCGAGTTCACCAGGATCGCGACCTTGCCCTTGTACGCGTTCGGGTTGCCCTCGATCGTGCTCTTGAGCTTGATGATCTCGACCGCGCCGAAGAGCACCGAGACGGGCTTGCCGGTGCGCGTGGTCGTGCGGCCGAGCTCGGCGGACTTGTCGAAGAATTCGGTGAGCAGCTGGTCGACTGTCTGCACTGCCCCGCCCGGGTTGCCGCGCAGGTCGATGATGAGGCCGGGCGTATCGCGCAGCGCCTCGACTCCCGCGACCGCGCGCGGGCCCACGCCGAGCGTCCATTGCGTGAGGCGCAGGTAGCCGAAGCCCGAGGGAAGGACGCGGTGGGTCGTGGAGGCGCGCGAGCTGAACTTGCGGCGCCCGACGGTGGCCTGGAAGCGCGAGCCGTCGGAGCGCTCGAAGGCGAACGGCACCTTGGAATCCTCGGGGCCGGTGAGGATGCGCCGCAGCACGCGGAAGTGGCGCGAGCGCTCGGTCGAGTCGAAGCGCGTGTCGGCCATCAGGCGTTGGTAGGCCACCATCGCGGGCTCGCCGCCGATATCGACCAAGGTCATCCCCGGACGCACGCCCGCCCACCACGCATCCGAGTCGGTGTTGACGCTCGTGACCGCGAGCTTGCCTTCGAGCGGCATGAAGCCGAATCCTAGCGTGATCGACTCGTCGCGCTTGCGCAGCGCCACCCGCTCGGGCGATTCGACGCGCGTGTGCGAGTCGTGCAATTCGCCCGTCATGCGGTCGAGGCTCTCCCAGAAGGTGCTGTCGTCCTTGGCTCCCAGGGCGAGCGGTCGATAGCGCTGCCCGACGGCCTTCCAGTCGACGCCGTTGAGCTTCGGGTCGTAATACCGCTCTGCGATCGTCTCCCACACGAAGTCGAACGCCCGCGTGCGTTCCCGCACGGACATCTCGTGCGCCGGCGGGGGTGGCACGACCACCGTGGCCACTTGCGTGGCCTCCGCATCCCCCTGCCGCCCCACCATGTTGTACGGGTCGATGAGAGAGCAGCCCGCGAGGACGAGGGGCGCTGCCCAAAAAATGGTGTCAGACACCATTTTTCGGGCAGCGAACCAAAAACTGGTGTCTGACACCATTTTCTTGTCGTCGCCTAGGCAAGTGCCGCGTTGATGACTCATGGGTCGGCCGCTTCGAATTACACCATCAGGATATCCGGTGCACGTCGTGCACCGTGGGAATGACCGTATGGATATCTTCCGCGCGCAGGAAGACTTCGAGTACATGCGCCATTGCCTGCGGGAAGCTCGCGTCGGCCGCGGCGTGGCCTTGCATAGCTACGTGCTGATGAGCAATCACATCCATCTCCTGGTGACCGCGGAGGATGACACCGGCGTCTCCCGGTTCGTGCAGTCGGCGGCCGTCCGCTACGTGGCCCGCTTCAATCGAAAGTACCAACGCACGGGGACGTTGTGGGAGGGGCGGTTCTTCTCCGCGGTCGTGACCACGGACCACTACCTCATGGCATGCCATAGATACATCGACGAGAATCCCATCAGGGCGGGCCTCGCTTCTTGTGCCGCGGATTATCCGTGGTCCAGCCATCGGCACCACGCGTATGGCGCCGAAGACGACCTCGTCTGCGCGCATCCCTCCATTCTTGCACTCGCGCAGACCGCCCCGCTCCGCCGATTGGCCTACGCAAGGATGTTCATGTCCGAGTTTCCGGACTCGGACATCGAAGCGATTCGCACCGCCACCCGCAAGCGACGCGTCCTCGGCGAACCTCCTGCACAACCCGCCCCGCCGCACGGCCGCCTGATCATGGTGCCGGGAACCGATTTCGGCGGGCGGGTCTATTGCGCCGGGCAAGGGACAGCGCGCAGCGCCGAGCCGGCGTAGTCGCGCTGCATGACGGTGAGGCGGGCGACGAGCTCGGTGTCGGGATCGCGGACGAGCATCACGAGCTCGCGTAGCTCGCGCGTGAAGGGGCCCTGCTCGGCGCCGCGAACGCCGCGCGCCTGGATGTTCGCGAGGAAGCGCCGGGCCGCCTCTTCGGAGGAAAAGACGCCGAGGGAAATCGCGTTGTCGGGCCGGATCGAGAGGTCCTGCACGCCCTGCTTCCTCAACTCCGCCATGCGGTTCTCGGCCGCGCGGCGGTCGTTCGTGGGCGGGATGAAGACCCAGTAGCGCGTGATGTCCTCGACGCGCCGTTCGGACAAGCGCGTCCCCAGCTGCAGGCTATTGAACGCTTCCCGTGCGCGCTGGGCATCGGTGGCGGGTATCCCGGAGAACTCGACGCAGGCGGCCCCCACGAGGCTTTGCTGCTGCTTGCGCGCGTCCTCGGATCGGCGCGCGGCCAGATCGGGCGGCGTGACGGCGACGATACGGACTTCATCGGGATTGCGCTCGCGCGCCGAATAGTCGGCGTGCTCCTGCGGACCCGAGAGCCAGAGATGGGCCCCAAAGCCGAGGATCGCGAGCAGGAGGAGGAAGAAGAGGAGGCGGGCCACGCGGAATCAGCCGGAACGGGCGATGAGGAGCAGCCCGTCGAGGACCAGATTCTCGCGGATGGTGGCGGCGATGGGAAGATGGCCTGCGAGCTCCATCGCGGCGCCGCCGGAGAGCACGATTTGCGAGGGCGTGCAGTCCACCCCGGCCATCGCATCGCGCATGCGCTCGATCGCCCCCGCGCAGGCCTGGATCGAGCCCGTGGTGATCGCATCCGGCGTGCTCGCGGGGAAGTCGGCGAAGGCGCCTTCGGTGAGCCGCAGTCCCGCCGTGCCGCGATCGAGCGAGCGCCGCATGAGCGCGGGCCCGGGAACGATCACGCCTCCCAGGAAACGGCCGTCGGCGGTGAGCGCATCGATGGTGAGCGCGGTCCCCGCGTTCACCACGAGCTTGTGGCCCGGCCCCACGCGATGCGCGGCGATGAGCGCGGCCCAGCGGTCGCTGCCCAGCTGCGCCGGATCACGGTAGCCGTTCTTGACGCCGAGCTCTTCGGGCGCCGACCCGATCACTTCGAGCTTCGCGCCCCTGGCCACGCAGAGGGCCTCCAGGTGGCTTCGAACGTCCGCACCGGCGACATTCGAAGCGATCGCCCGTTGCGCCCGTGCCCCCGCCGGCAACACCGTGTCCAACCTGGCCGCGCTCGCCGTTTCGATAGCGCCGGATGCCGCATACGCACGCCCGTCGTGCACTCCCCACTTGATGCGTGTGTTGCCCGCATCGAACACAAAAATGGTGTCAGACACCTTCCCCCCGGGCCGCATGCCGATAAATGGTGTCTGACACCGGTTTTCCGCGCAACGAGATTTCGGCCGAGGCGAGCGACAGCGAGCGGCCGTCGGGAAGGGTGACGATGAGGGCGCCGTCGGGGGCGATGTCGGAGACGAGGGCGTCGTAGGGCGGCTCGCTGGCGGGCAGGACGCGCACGGGGCGGCCGTGGTAGGCGTGGAGCGCGCGCCAGGCGTCGCGCTCGGGGGCGAAGCCGCCGGCTTCGAAGCGGCGCAGCGTCGCGGCGAGCTCCGCGAGGAGCGAAGCGAGCAAGGCGTTGCGCGAAGGCGCACGTGGCGCGTTGTGCGCGACGTCGGTCACGGCCTGGTCGATGCGCTCGAGCGTGCGATCGGCCAACCGGTAGTTCACGCCCACGCCGACCACGGCCACGCTCGGCCCCTGCAAGTCGCCCTGGGTCTCGACCAGGATGCCGGCGACCTTGCGGAAGTCGATCACCACGTCGTTGGGCCACTTCACCTGCACGCGCGCCACACCGTTGGCCGAAAGCGCGCGCGCGACCGCCGCACCCACCGCGAGGGACAAGCCCGCCAGGTGGCCGGCGCCGCGCTCGAAGCGCCACAGCAGCGAGAACGTGATCGAGCCGCCCACCGACGAAATCCACGAACGCCCGCGCCGCCCGCGCCCCGCGCTCTGCCACTCCGCCGCGAGGCACGTTCCCGAAGGCGCGCCGGAAGCCGCCATCGACATGAGCCGCGTGGAAGTCGAGTCCACCTCGTCGACCACGTCGAGGCGCACCCCGGCATCGCCCAGCGCGCGCGAGACCTCGGCCTGGTCGAGAAACTCGATCGGTTCGGCGAGCCGATACCCGCGCCCGGGCACCGAGAAGATCGAGATCCCCAGCTCGGGCGCGCGCTTCAACGCCTCCGACAACGTGGCGCGCGAACGGCCCAGCGACCGGGCGATGCGCTCGCCGGAATGGAACTTGCCATCGGCCAGCCGGCGCAGCGCGAGAAAGGTGAGCGCGCTCACGCCCTGGCGCGATTCTCCGCCAGGCACCGGAAGGCCTCGCGCCGGTACGCGATCCCCGCGATGATCGCGTCGAGCAGCAGCTTCACCCGCGCCGTCAACCGCGAGCCCGCCCGGTAGTCGGCCGCCGCGATGAAATCCGCGCGCCCGGCATGCAGCAGCTTCACGCACACCTCGCGCCCCTTGCCGCTGGGCTGGTACACCGCGACCGTATGGCCGCCGGACTTCTTGGTGAGGGCCATCGAAGGCACGTCGGTCATCCCGTCGCCCACGTAGACCATGTTGTGGAAGGGGATGGGCCGCTGCGATTCCGGCATGTGCTCGTTGATCGACTCGCCGATGCCCTCGCGCCCCTTGTTGATGCGGAACAGGAACTGCGTCTTCATCGTGTCGGTCACGAGCAGCTTCGGAAACGTCGCCACGCCGTTGTGGTTGAAGTGGTACTCCGATGCGTAGATGCGCTTGAAATGCTTGCGGATGGAGGCCCCGTCGAGGATCTCGCGCTGCCCCGCCGAGATGAGGTAGTGCTGCAGCTTCACCTGCCCGCCGCTCTTGCGCCGCACGTACTGGTTCAGCCGCGGGAACCACGTCGCCACGCCGGCGAAATACTTGATGCGCGAAGCCATCGCCGCGAAGTCCTCGCGGGTCACGTGGATGCGGCCCTTCTCGAGCTCCTCGAGGATATGGCGCATGTACACCAGCATCATGTCGCTCTCGGTCTCGCGCGCGTCGCGGTTCACCCGCGTCCAGAACTCGCGCGGCTCGATGCCGATCTTGGGCAGGACCGTGTACTCCTGCATCGGCTGCGGCGAGAGCGTCCCGTCGAAGTCGTAGACGATCGCGATGGTGCTCTGGAAGAAGCGTTGCCGCATCGGAGGATTCTATCGCGGCGCTGCTCGCCGGCCGCCGGCCTCGGGCGCGCCGGGGCGAGGCCTCGCCCCCAGGCAGATGGATAGGTCTCCGCGGCCGGCCCGGCCGCCAAGGCAGATCTTCCGGACCCGCCGGGCAGCAGGCTACTCGAGCTCCTTCCAGGGATCGCGCTCGAGCTTGAGCAGGTAGGCGTTCCCCCGCCGCACGACCATCGCGGTCTCGCCCTCGGACACGAATTCGGTGGCCGGCAGTCCCTCGACGTAATAGCCGGGGTCGAATCCGGAAGCGCCGAAAGGAGGCTTGGCGAGCATCTCCGAGACGATGTGCGAGATGGCGAGGTAGCTGGTGGGCTCGCTCACCGCAGCCGCATCGCCGTTGCGCTTCGCGTCGGGCCCGATCACCTTCACCATCACCGGCACCAGCGTGATCGCGGGCATCGGGATCTCGCGCAAGCCCGGAATCTGCGTCGCGTCGCCCCGCAAGGCCGCGCCATGCTCGGGCACCAGCACGAGCACCGCGCGGCGGCCGCTCTTCTCCAGGCTCGCCACGAACCCGGAGAGGTCGTCGAGCAGCTTCGATAACCGCTGCTTGTACGTCTCGGCGCTCTTCAGGCTCGGAGCGGAGGCCAGGCGGTTGCCGTCATGCAGGCTCACGGTATTGAAGTACACCACGGCACGCTCGCCCCCGGCCTTCGGCCGCGTCTCGAGCCAGCGGGCGAGGAGCGCCGCGTCGTCGTAGATGCGCGAGTCGTCGAAGGAGCGCAGCGGCGCCGGGATGCCCGCCAGCGGCAACGGCGCGGCTTTCGCGCCCTGGGCGCCCACGAGCGCGAGGAAATCGTCGAAATGGCCGTCGTGGTTGAGCACCACCTGGGGCTCCAGCCCCGCGGCCTGCAGCGCCGGCATCAACAGGCATTGTCCGCGCGCCGGCTCGTAGAGCGACTTGTGCATCTGCTGTCCACACGCCCCCCGAAGGAAGCGGATCGCCGCGGGACCGCTGTACGTGGACACCGAGTTGAAGCGCTTCAACACGATGTCGAAGGACGCGAGCAGCGGGTGCCTGTCCAGGCCCGTGGCCGCGAGGTCGTCCCACGACATCGAGCACACGTGCAGGAAGATCACGTCGAAAGGCGCGCTCCCCGCAGGGGGCTTCGGGAACGGCACCGAGCGTTGCGATTCCTTCTCGAAGAACAGGGCCACCATCGCGTCCGGGCCATTCGCGGCGCCGGCCTGCGCCTCACCGCTGCCCGGTTGCGCGGCGACCGATGCGTCCGGAAGCCGGGCCGCAGGCGCCATGGCGAGCGCCAGCGCGATCATCGCCAGGACCACCGGCGCATCCAGGCGCACGAAGCGCGAAGCGCCGTAGTAGACGACGGCGGCGGCGCCGAGCGCGACGATCGCCTTCGGGCTCACGAACCGCCCCGCGAGCTCGGCGAGATAGGCGCCGCTGAAGCCTGCCACGAGGCCCGCCTGCGAGGCGACGCGCGACAGTCCCGGCAGCCACGAGTCGTGGTAGAGAAGCGCCATCGCCACCGGCACGCCGATCCACGGGCGCAAGCGCCGCGCCTTCGGCACCGACATCGCCGCGAGGGCGGCGGCGAAGACCAGGTTCTCGACCAGGTGCAAACCGATCGATCCCATGGCGAAAAGCGCCAGCTTGGCGATGAAGTACAGGTTCCACCAGCCCAGCAAGTCCGAGGCCGCCTTCCATCCGAATGCGTTCGACGCAGGCAAGCGCGCTTCCATCGGGGCGAAAGCGCCGGATTCTAGACTAGAATCGTGGCCAAACAACGGAGGTTCGCGCCCCCTTGAAGCGATGAACGCCCTGCAGCTCGTGGCCGCCAGCGTAGTCGTCGCACTCGCGCTACCGGCGGCGGGGGCAACGTCCACGCCCACGCGCACCACGCCCTTCACCCACTTCGGCGCAGAGGCCGCGGTCGAGCTGAAGGGCGATGGCGCCACCTCCAGCCTCCTATTCGGCAACCGCGCGGACGAGCTGGTCACGCGCGCGACGCTGCACCTGCGCTACACCTGGTCGCCCACGCTCGCCCCGGGCGCCTCGTCGATCCGCATCAAGCTGAACGACGAAGAGGTCGGCACGCTCCCGGTCGACGAGAAGGACGCCGGCGACGAAGTCGCACGCGACATCGAGATCGACCCGCGCCTGGTCGTGGGCAGCAACAAGCTCACGATGACGCTCACCGCCGTTCCCGGCGGCACGCCCGACCCGGCCGAACGTCCGGGCCTTTGGGCCGAGGTGAGCGGCGCAAGCGCGCTCGAGATCGCCTACCAGCCGCTGGCGGTCGCCGACGAGCTCGCCAACCTGCCGGAGCCGTTCTTCGACCAGCGCGACCAGCGCCGTGTGGTCATCCCGTTCGTCTTCGCGGCCCAGCCTTCGATCGCAACGCTCAACTCCGCCGCCGTGGTCGCTTCGTGGATCGGGCAACTCGCGCAGTGGCGTGGCGCGCGCTTTCCGGTGAGCCTCGTAGCGCCGGCGCCCGGCCACGCCATCGCTTTCCTCACCAACGACGAGCGACCCACGTTCCTCGCCTCGGTGCCGCAAGCCTCCGGGCCGGAGCTGCGCATGGTGGCCAACCCGGCCGACGGCTACTCGAAGCTGCTGCTCGTCATGGGGCGCGATGCCGCGGAGCTGCGGATCGCGGCCGAGGCGCTCGTGCTCGGCGGCAAGCTCTCGGGGGCCGCGGCGAAAGTGAAGGCCCCCGACAAGCCCGTGCGCGCGGCCTACGACGCGCCCGCGAACGTGAAGCTCGACCGGCCGGTGAAGCTGGGCGAGCTGCTCGAATGGCCGAAGCAGCTCGAGACGGCGGGCAAGCCGCCGGCGCTGCCGACGGTGAGGGCGGACCTGCGCGTGCCGCCCGATGTCGCGACGTGGCGCGGGCCCGGCGTTCCGATGTCGCTCGGGCTGCAGTACGGGCCGACCGACTGCGTGGGCGAGGCCCAGCTCGAGGCGGCGATCAACGGCGACGTGTTCAACGTGGTCTCGCTCCCGGCGCAGCCGAAGGCGGCGCAAACCCTCGACCTGCGCATTCCCGCCTCGCGCCTGCGTCCGCGCATGCGCCTGCAGTTCACCTTCCGCTTCGTCGTGAAGCAGGTTCCCGAGTGCCGCGCGGCGCCGCCGACCATCCAGGCCTCGGTATCCCCGCAATCGACCATCGACTTCTCGAGCTTCCCGCACTACGCGCAGATGCCGAACCTGAACCACTTCGCGACGGTGGGCTACCCGTTCACGAAGTTCGCCGACCTCTCGCAGACCGTGGTGGTGATGCCCGAGCGCCCGGCCGCCGTCGACATCGAGGCGATGCTGGGTCTCATGGCGCGCATGGGAGAAGCGACCGGGTATCCGGCCGTACGCGTGCGCGTGGCCGCGGCAGGTGACGCGGCGCAGCTTGCCGATGCGGACCTGCTCCTGGTCGGCGCCACGCCCCAACAGGCGCTGCTGGTGAAGTGGGCGAACCGGCTGCCCGTGATGCTCACCGGCTTCGCGCAGCGTAACGCTCCGCAGCCACCGACGCGCCTGGCCGCGTTGCGCAAGGTGCTCGGCATCGGCACCGAGCGGGTC
>CAMPHL010000065.1 GCA_946885905.1 uncultured Pseudomonadota bacterium
GCGGCAGTCCAGTGTGTATGAAATACCGATTGCTCGGAGCGCTTGCCGCGCTCGCGTTCCTCGCGCCCCTTGCACTCGCTGCGGCGCCGATCATGCCGGGTGAGCCGGCGCTCGCGCCGAAGGCGGCTCCGACGCCGCGGCTGCGGCTCGAAAGCGCCAAGGCGACCAAGGCGCGCCTTGCGCCGGTGAGCGCGCGGGAATTGCAATCGGTGCGCGACCGCAACATCGCCCGCAGCGCGCGTCCGGTTCGGCCCCAGCGCCTCACGGTCGGCGTGGCCCGCCCCGCCAGCTCCGAATCGCTCATGGCCGAAGGGTTCGCCTGGAAGGCAGTCCCCGGTGGGCACGCCGCGCAGGTTTCCGTCACCTCGCCCGAGGCCGGTTCGCTGCGCCTCGCCATCGATCTCGCCGGCGCGCCGCCGGAGGTGGAGATGGTGTTCTTCGGCTCCGCGGACCCGCGGCGCCTCGAGGGCCCGGTGAAGGTGGCGGATGTCGCGGACCGCACTTCGCCCTGGTGGTCGCCCCTTACCGAAGGAGAAACGCAGACGGTCGAGTTCTTCGTGCCGTCCAGGCATGCGCCCTCGGAGCTGCCGATGGCCGTCGTCGGGGCCTCGCACGTCTTCACCACCGTGGCGTCGCGCTTCACCAAGCGCGTGCAGGATATCGGCGATGCGGCCGCCTGCAACGTGGACTTGCCGTGCAGCCCGCTCGCCTCCGACTCCGGCTTCCGCAACGCCGCCAATTCCGTCGCCCAGATGGTCTTCAACGATGGCGGCTTCACGGTGATTTGCACCGGCACGCTGCTCGCGGACGGCGATTCGACTTCGCAGGCACCGTGGTTCTTCGGCGCCAACCACTGCTTCGAGAACGAGGACCCGCCGTACAAGACCTCATCGCAGATGCAGGCGGTGGCGAACACGCTCACCACGTTGTGGGGGTTCGAGGCGGGCGCGTGCAACTCGGGCGCGGCCAGGAGCGGCTGGAGCCAGCTCACCGGCGGCGCCACGTTCATCTACAACCACGTGTCCTCCGACGTCCTTTTCCTGCGCCTCAATTCGGCCCCACCCGCCGGCGCCTTCTATTCGGGTTGGGACGCGAACGCGCTCTCGCCCGGAAACGCCGTAGTGTCGGCGCATCACCCGATGGGCGACCTCAAGAAGGTGGCCCAGGGGTCGGTCCTGCGCTTTTTCGCTCCCGGCGTCGCGGGTGCGAACGCCGCGTACGCCGAGACGCGATGGAGCTCGGGCACGACCGAGTCGGGCAGCAGCGGCGCGCCGCTCTGGACCGCCGGCATCGGCCAGTACTACTTCCGCGGCGGACTCTGGGGCGGTTCGGCCGCGTGCACGAACCTCTCGGGCAGCGATTACTTTTCCCGCTTCGACGAGGCCTATCCCGCCCTCGCCGCGTACCTGGGCTCGGGCGCGGCCCCCTCCATCGACTACACGGATCTCTGGTGGAACCCGAACGAGTCCGGATGGGGCCTGAGCCTGGTCCAGCATCCTTCGCGCGTGATCTTCGGCGTCTGGTACACGTACGAAACCGACGGCACGCGAACCTGGTACGTGATGCCCTCGGGTAGCTGGAGCAACGCGAACACCTATTCCGGTCCCCTCTACGCGACAGGCGGTCCGCCCTTCACCGCGCCCTTCGACCCGAATGTCGTCGAGGTGCGGCAAGTCGGCAGCGCGACCCTTACGTTCAGCAGCGCCAACAACGGCACCTTCGCGTACTCCGTCGATGGCGTGAGCGGCACGAAGTCGATCACCCGCCAGCCTTTCTAGCGCTCGCCTTGAATGCGCCGGTTCGCCGGGCTACGCTGCCTCCCATGGCGCTCCCGGCATTTTCGGCCTCCATCGTCACCTATCGGCCCGAGCCGCGGCTCTTCGGCCGCGCGCTCGCCTCGCTCGCGGCCGCCATCGTGGAGGCGCGGCGGCGCGGAGCGCTGGGCGACGCGAAGGTCTTCGTGGTGGATAACGGTCCCGATGCGATGCGCCCGGCGCTCGAACCCGCCGTGGCCGCGTGGCCCGCGCAAGCCGGCACGCTCGAGCTGCTGGCGGGGCAAGGCAACGTGGGGTACGGTCGAGCCAACAACCTCGCGCTCGAGCGCGTGGATTCGAACGTGCATCTCGTGATGAATCCCGACGTCGAGCTCGAGCCTGCCGCCCTGGCCGAGGCGCTCGCCGCGCTTGGGGAGCACACGGAGGTTGGCATGGTTGCGCCTGCGGCGTACGGCGAGGACGGCCGCATGCAGTACCTCTGCAAGCGCTACCCTTCGCTCTGGGTGCTCTTCCTGCGCGGATTCGCACCGGAACGCATGCGCAGGCGGCACGCCGCGGCCCTCGAGGCCTACGAAATGCGCGACGTGATCGGCGAGCATTTCCTTTCCGGAGTGCCGCTGGCAAGCGGCTGCTTCATGCTCGTGCGCACGGAACTGCTGCGCCGCGTGGGCGGCTTCGACCCGCGCTACTTCATGTACTTCGAGGACTACGACCTGAGCCTCAGGATCGGCCGGGAGGCGCACGTTGCCTACGTTCCGCAAGCTCGCATCGTGCACCACGGCGGCGAGGCCGCGCGCAAGGGTGCGCGCCACGTGGGATGGTTCGTCGCGTCCGCCTGGAAGTTCTTCGCGCGCCACGGCTGGCGCTTCGCCTGACTTTCAGGCGCGCAACGATTCGAGCAATCGCTCGAAGGCTCGCAAGGGTTCGTCGCGCTCGAACAGCGCATCCCGCCCCGCGGCGATGCGCTCGGAGAGCACGCGCCTCTCGGCCGGATCCCGGCCGATGCGCGCGGCGGTCGCCGCGAGCTCGCTCGCATCGCGTGCGACCAGCTCGGGCACGCCCACGATGCCGAGCATCGCCTGGCTCTGGCGGCCACGCATCAGCGCCCCCGGCGTGGTCACCACCGGCAGCCCGCTCGCCAGCGCATCGAGCGTCGTGTTGCCCCCCGACCAATGCAGGGTGTCGATCATCACGTCGCAGAGCTCGTTCAGCTTGAGGTACGTGGGATGCGGAATGTTCGCCTGCATGAAGATCGTGCGCTCGTGGATGTCCAGGCCCCGCTGCTTGAGCGCGGGTGCGAGGCGGCCGGCGAAACGCTGCGTGAGCGTTTCATGGCTCGCCGCGAAGAACAGCGCGACGCCGTTCGGGTCCAGGGCCAGCACCTCGGCGACCAGCGCGTCGTTGTCGGGATGGATCTTGAAGAGCGACTGCGGCACCAGGTAGATGGTGCGGTCGGCAGGCAGGCTGAAGTCCTCGCGCGTACCGGTCCGGTCGCGTTGGGGAATGGCGTAGCGCGTGCCGAGCCCCGGCAGCAGTGCGAGGCGCTCGGTGTAGTGGGCTTGGGCCAGCGGCGGCTCCATCGCCTGGCACGAAATGAAGCGGTCGATGTTCGGCAGGCCGGTGGTGTCCGGGTGGCCCCAACCCGCGCACTGGACGGGAGCCAGCCGCAAGCTCGCCAGCGCGAAGGTGTCGGGGTGCATGCCGAGCTCCGGATAGACGAGCACGTCCAGCTGGTCGGCCACGACCTGCTGCGCGATCGTATAGAGCGGTCGCCCGGGCAGGTGGCGGAACGTCGCCGCTGCCGCGGCAATGCGCCGAGTATCGTCCGCCACCCATTCGTTGGTGTAGTAGACGAACGTCTCGAAGCGCTTCGGGTCGAGGTGCGTGACCCAGGACGAGAAGTATCGACCCGCCGTGCAATTGAAGAAGAAGTGGGACAGGAACCCGACGCGCAGCCGGTCGCGCACCGGCGGCGACGGCCGCGCGCGGAAGAATTCGGGGACATTGGCGGCCAGCACGCGGTGTGCGAATTCGCCGTATCGCCGCTGCAGGTCGACGTCGTTGCGCCCTTGGTAAGCGAGGTAGAAGTTGGTCCAGCGCAGCTCGGCCAGCGCCTTGGCGGGATTGTCGAAGCGGTACCCATCCGCGAGCTGGTCGAGCCTCTCCAGGCCCTCGGCGTACTCTGCGCGGGATCTCTCCAGGTGCTCCACGCTGTCGTAGACCTGCGGCAGCAGGAGGTTCGCGCCGAGCGCGGGTCGAACGCTGCCGGGAGATTGCTGCGCCGCCAGGCGATATTCCGTACGCGCCGGATCGGTGTGCCCCATCTCGGCGAGAAGCTCGGCCGCCGCGCTGCGGGCGCGCGACTCGCGGGGATCGGCGTTCACCGCCGCGCCATAGGCGGCCATGGCGGCGCCCGGATCGCGCAACCGCCGATGCAAGTCCCCCACGAGCAGCCACGCTTCCACGTAGGAAGGTTCCAGGTTCGCGGCGTGCTGGGCATGCTGGAGCGCGCGCTTGTGGTCGTTGCGCAGGTTCCAGATGCGGCCGAGGTTGAAGTGAGCGCGCGAGAAGCGCGGGTCGATGGTGAGCGCATGGTCGAACGCGCGCACCGCCTCGTCGAGGCGGTCGAGCGACTGCAGCGCGATGCCCAGGTTGAGCCATCCGCGGACGTTGCGCGCATCCGCGCTCACCGCCGCCCGGAAAGCTTCGAGCGCCTGCGCCACGCGCCCCTGGTCCATGAGCACGAGGCCCAGCCCGATGTGTCCCGGCGCCCAATCCGGCCGCGCAGCCGCGAGCTGGCTGAAGCGCTCGGCGGCGGCCTGGAGGTCGCCACGGTCGTGCAGGACGCTCGCCTGCAGGTAGAGGTGCGAGGGTATCGGTCCCCCGAGGCTGATGGCCTGCTGCGCGCTCTCGCCGGCCGCGGCCAGGTCGCCCGCCTGGTGCTCGGCCATGCCCTTCAGGTGCCACACCGCCGCTTGCGCCGGCTGGGCCTGCACGATCTCGCGATAGATCGCGATCGCGGCGCCCAATTCGCCGCGGCGGTGGTGAGCCCGCGCCTGCTCGAGGCGGGACTGGGCCAGCGGGTCGCTCACGCCTGCCCACCCTGGGCAGTCGAGGCGGCCTCTTCCTGCGCGCCGCGGCCGGGCAGCCAGCGGTGGCTGAGCTCCACCACGCCGTAATCCCGCGTCTCCCCGGTGACGACGAACTCGCGCTCGAGCGTATCGAAGAGGCGAAGCCCCTCCGGGTCCAGGACATGGACGCGCATCGTGAACTTGCCCGGCAGGAGCGCCAGCTCGTCGAACCTCACTTCGCAGGCGAATCGCCTGGGTTCCACACGCGCCGCGACGAAGCCATTTTCGTTCGAATGTGATCCGTGGACCGCGGTGCCGTCCACGCGCACGACCCCGAAAAGGAACACCGGCGGCCGGTCGTCCGGTTCGTACGCACTGGCCTGCAGGACCAGCGTCTCGCCCCGCCGGAAAGTGTCGGCCCGCGTTCCGTCCGCGCGCTCGAGCCAGGCGTCCTCCAACCTCATCATGCCCGCCGCCGCCGCCGCGGCCTGCGACGCCTTGCGTTCCGTGGCGATCCGCTCCTGGTGGTAGGTGAGGTACTCGCGGGTCACGTCGAAGCTCGGCCCCGCCATGCGCACGCGGCCGTGATGGATCCAGAGCGCTCGGGTACAGAGCGTCTGGATGTGGAACATGCTGTGGGAGCAAAGGAGCAGCGTGCCTCCGCCGGCGAGGAAACGCTCGAGCCACGCCACGCACTTCTTCTGGAACGACTCGTCGCCCACCGCCAGCACCTCGTCGGTGATGAGCAGCTCGGGCGAGACCGCGGTGGCGACCGCGAAGCCGAGGCGCACGACCATCCCGGACGAATAATGCTTCACCGGCTCGTCGATGTGGTGCCCGATGTCCGCGAACTCGATGATGCGGGCTTCGGACGCGAGCGTCTCGGCGCGAGACAGTCCCATGAGAGCGCCCGACAGGTGGATATTTTCGCGTCCGGTGTACTCCGGATGGAAGCCGCTGCCCAGCTCGAGCAGCGCGCCGACGCGCCCCCTCACGACCACTTCGCCGGCGCTCGGCCGGACGACGCCGGCGATCACCTTGAGGAGCGTGGACTTGCCGGCGCCGTTCTCGCCCACGATGCCGACGGATTGCCCGCGCAGCACTTCGAGATCCACGCCCTCGAGCGCGCGGAAGTGCGGCATGTCGCGGCGCCGCAGCAGCAACCCCGCCAGCGTGCGCAGGCGATCGCTGCCCGTGGAGACCTTGGGATAGTCCTTGGTCACGCCAGCCATGGAAACGAGGGGCGCCTCGGACATCAGAGGAAGTCCTCGAAGCTCGGCGAGAGTCGATCGAAGAACCACATCGCGGCGACGAAGACGGCCAGGCATGCCGAGGCCCAGGCCAGATCGCCGGCGACCAGCCCCGAGCCCTGCAGCAGGATCTCGCGCATGCGCTCGGAGAACCAGGCGAGCGGATTGAACCGCACCCAGGCCTCGATGGCCTTGGGGATGAGCGCGGCGGGATACAGGATGGGCGAAGCGTAGAAGAGGACCGTGAGCACGACCTGCACAACGTGCTCTACGTCGCGCAACAGGGTATGCAGTGCGGCAAGTGCCGCACCCACGCCGGCGGCGAGCAGCATGTAAGGCACAAGCAGGACGAGGGCGGCGGGCACCCCCGAGAGATGAACCGGGTTTCCGGTGGCCTTGAGCACCACCAGCACGGCGACGAAGCCGACCAGATGGATCGCGCAGCAGGCGAGAAGCGAGGCGTAGACCAGCAGCCGGTGCGGGAAAGCGACCTTGCGGATGAGGCCGGCGTTCGCGCCGATCGAACCCATCGCGCGGGACAGCCCTTCCGAAAACATGATCCACGGCCAGAGCGCTACCGCCACGAAGGCCGTGTAGCTCGTGCCCGGGTAGCCTTCCGGCACGGCGACGCGGAAGACCTGGCTGAAGACGAAGGCGTATATCGCGAGCTGCGCCAGCGGGTGCAGCAGGCTCCAGGCGAAACCCCAGACGCTGCCGGCATAGCGGACGGCGAGCTCGCGGCGGGTGAAAGAAAGGAGCAGCCAGCCCCAGCGCGCGGGGCCGGCCGCGGAGGCGACGTGGGCCATCGGCGGAGTCTACCGGCTAGGAGGCCGCCTTGGCCTTTTCGCGCTGGGCGACGTGCAGCATCAGCTGCTTCTCGGCAAGCCAGTCCTGCGCGTAGTCGCAGTCCTTCGTTTCCTCGAAGTACGGGCCGCCGGAGGTGAAGTGGACGATTCCGGCGGCGGGATCGAACGGGTCGTAGTCGACCAGGTGGTTCCAGCGGTGCGGAAGCTCGCCGATCAGGTGATCGCCCTCGAGCCACTTGAACTGATGCAGCTCCAGGCCGCTCGCGCTGTTCACGTACTCGGGCGTGAGCGCCGTGCAACGCGAGCAGTTGAGCAGCATGACCGAGGACCAGTTCTTCTTCTCGTAGCGGGTCTGCGTCTTGCCCAGGAACTTCACGTCCTCCCTGGGCACGTGGTGATGCTTGACGACCTGAACCGCATAGCGCTCCTCGCGCAGGCACCAGAGCTTGGCGATGTCGTCGCGGGCCAGCATGTCGTTGTCCATGAAGATCGCCCACCCGTCGTAGCCGCAGAGGTACGGGGTGAGGAAGCGCGAAAAAGAGAATTCCGTGGACGCGAGCGGATTCTCGCCGCGCTGGTAGAGGCCGCGCAGCTGCGAAAGCATCACCGGCGTGATCGACACCGGCTCGGTCGCGAGCCGGTGGATCGAGTGCGAGAGGACACTGAAGGCCGCGTCCTCGCGCCTGTCGTAGCCTATGAAGACCCGAATCACGCGACGCGCTACTTGGCCGACGGGCCGCCCGCCGAAGCCCTCTTGAGCACGTCATCGATGGGCACGATGAGCGCCTGGATCTTGTCAAGGTGGACGACGACCGTCGAGGAGTTGCGCACGGCACCGATGGCTTCCTCGCGCCCTTTCTTGATGAGCCGCTCGCGCTCGGCCGCGATGAGGTTCTTCTTCACGTCCTCGAACTTGGCGAGCTGCGGCTTCTTTCGCTCGACGAAGCGAACGATGTGGAACCCGTACGAGGACTCGACGGGAGGCGATATCTCTCCCTTCGTGGTCATCTTCGCGATCTGGTTGCGCACGGGCTCCACGAAGGAGCTCGGGTTGTTGAAGCCCATGTCGCCGCCATTGCGCTTGCGATCCGGATCGTCGGAGTAGCGCGCGGCGAGCGTGAGGAAATCCTCCTTGCCGGCCTTGGCTTCCTCGTAGGCCTTCTGTGCGCGCTCGATCGCCATCTCTCGCGTGCGCCATTGCGGCCCGATGAGGATGTGCTGGACGTGCACCTGCTCCGGGCTGGTGAAGCGTGCCGGCTGCGCGTTGTAAAGCTCGCGTGCGCGCGCCTCCAGATTGGGTATGGATGCCGACTTCTCGAGGTGCTGCAGGTACAGGTCGGCAAGCAGCCCCTCCTGGGCTTGCGCGAGGCGCCGCTGCACGATCGGATCCTTGTCCAGCCCCGCCTCGCGAGCCTTGGTCGCGAATGTGCGCGCCACGAACAAGGAGTCGGCGTAACTGGCGATGCGCTCGCCCGAGGATTGCGCCTCCGCGCGGCGCTCGACGGGTATGCGCGCGATGAAGCCCTGGTCGTCGCCGGTGTCGACGCTGATGTTGCCATCCACGTGCAGGGGCGGAGCCGGCGCGATCGGCGCGTTGGCGAGCGTCGGCAGGGCGAACGCCGTGACGAGGGCGAGGGAGAAAATGGAAATTCGCATGGGAATGGGAGCCTGCAGAAAGTGAAAAGCGCCCGCGCGATCGCGCGGGCGCTCGATGCCTCGATGGCGACTAGAACTGAGAGTTGGTTCCGAACTGGTTCCAGCGATAAGAGAAGCCGCAGCCTCCACTGGCGGTGTACGGGCAACTGGTGTAAGTCGTCCGCACGTTGATGTAGTACGTCCCCGCGCCGATCGGCGCGTAGCAAATCGTCGGATTCGTGAAATCGGACTGCTCATCGAAGCCAGCTGCGGGTGCCGTCCAGATCGTGAGCTCGCTCTGGTTGCCGGTCCACTGACGGCTCGGCCGGCACGCCGGGGCGACCTGGCTTGCATCGAGGAACACGCCGGGACACCTGGAAACCTGGTACTCGACGAACGGGCTCGGAGGCGTCCGCGCCGTCTGCCCTTGGCTGAACCCGGCCTTCACGCTGGTGGTCGGGGTCGGCACCGGCCAGTAGATGATCGTGCCCGAGGGAACGCCGTAGGTGTTCGTCACGCCCTGGAAGTCGCTGATGTCGATCACGTTCTCGTGACGGATGCGCGAGGCGGCTTTTGCCTCCTGCATGAAGCGCTCGACGAGGTCGGCCGCGCGCGCGAACTCGCCGTGCAGGACTTTGAGTGCCACCTGCTTTT
>CAMPHL010000066.1 GCA_946885905.1 uncultured Pseudomonadota bacterium
GCGCTCGGAGGCGCGGCTGCTCGCGGAGAACCACGGCCTCACGCAGCTCGTAGGGCAACTCGAGGGTGAGGTCGCGGCGCGCGATGCGCACATCGGCGCGCTGCAGGGCTCGCTCAGCTGGCGCCTCACCATGCCGCTGCGAACCCTCGCCGCGCTCCCCGTCGCGTTGCTCGAACGCGTACGCCTGGGCCCGCGCCGGCCGGTCGATCTCGGCGTGCGGCCGATGGGCCGCGATCCGATCCCGGTTCCCGACGTGCCCGCGCGCTGGCGCGCCGAATCCAGCGACCCCGCGTTCGCGGCGGGCGTGCAGCAGGGCGAGCGCCCGATCCGCCCCGGCTGGTACCGCGCGTACGCGCGGCTCGCGGCGGTGAACGGCAGGGTCGCGGGCCCGCGCCTCTACGTGCCCTTCCCTTCCGGCGGCTTCTCCGAATTCCGCTCGGTCGAGCTGCTGCCGCAGAAGGACGAGTACGCGGCCGAGATTCACGTCTCCGACCACGCCTACGAGCTGCGCTTCGATCCCAGCATCTATCCGTGCGAGTTCGATTGCGCCGGACTGCGCCTGGAGCCCATCCCGGGCATGCGCCGCTGGATGCAGACGCTGTGGGGCCTCGTGCGCATCGTGCCCGGCCTTCCGTGGCAGCAGCTGTGGGTCTGGGCGCAGCAGGGCACGCGCGTGCTCTTCACGCAGGGACCGAAGGCGCTCTGGGATGCGGGCGTCTGGGCGCTCGCCAACCACGCGCGCGGGCGCGACATCGCCTACGGTGATTGGGTGCGCGAGTACGCGACGGCCTCCGCGAAGGACCTCGAGGCTATGGCCGCGGAGTCGCAGCGCTTCGGGCGCCGGCCGGTGGTGAGCCTCATCACGCCGGTCTACAACACGCAGGAGCCGATGCTGCGCGCGATGATCGACTCGGTGCTCGCGCAGGCCTACCCGCACTGGGAGCTGTGCCTCGCGGACGACGCGTCGAAGGAGCCGCATGTGCGCCGCGTGATCGAGGAGTACTGCGCCCGCGACCCGCGCATCAAGGTCGCCTGGCGCGAGAAGAACGGCCACATCAGCGCGGCCTCGAACACGGCGCTGGGCCTGGCCACCGGCGAATACGTGGCGCTGCTGGACCACGACGACGCCCTCCCGCCGGATGCGCTCTACTGGGTCGCGCGCGAGATCAACGAGCATCCTGAAGCTGCTCTGCTGTACTCGGACGAGGACAAGCTCGACTTCGACGGGCGGCGCATCATGCCGTACTTCAAGTGCGACTGGAACTACGACCTCTTCCTCGCGCACAACCTCATCACCCACCTGGGCGTCTACAAAGCCGACGTCGTGCGCGCGATCGGCGGCTTCCGCGAAGGCTTCGAGGGCGCGCAGGACTACGACCTGGCGCTGCGATTCATCGAGCGAATCGAGCACGCGCGCATCCGGCACATCCCGCGCCTGCTGTACCACTGGCGCATGCTGCGGGGAAGCACCGCCGTGGGCGCGGCCGAGAAGGACTATGCCGCCGAGCGCGCGCGCCAGGCGGTCGAGGAGCACCTGCGCCGTACCGGCGTGGATGCGACGGTGGAAACCATCCAGGGACTCGCGGTGCAGCGCGTGCGTTACGCGCTTCCGGCCGAGCGCGAGCTCGCCTCGATCCTCATTCCGACGCGCAACGGCGAGCAGCTCGTGCGCCAGTGCGTCGAGAGCATCCGCGCGAAGACCGATTACGCGCCCTGCGAGATCGTGCTGGTGGACAACGGCAGCGACGACCCGCGGGCGCTGCGCTATTTCGAGTCGCTGGCGCGCGACGGCATCGTGAGGCTGCTGCGCGATCCGCAGCCGTTCAACTTCTCGCGCATCAACAACTTCGCGGCGCGCGAGGCGCGGGGCCGCTTCCTCGTGTTCCTGAACAACGACGTCGAGGTGATCACGCCCGGCTGGCTCTCGGAGCTGGTGTCGAACGCGATGCGGTCCGAGATCGGCGCCGTGGGCGCGAAGCTCTGGTATCCCAACGACACCATCCAGCACGCGGGCCTGGTGCTGGTGGCGGGGCTGGCCGCGCATGCGCACCTCGGCCGCAAGCGCGGCGACCACGGATACTTCAGCCGCGCGAGCTTGACCCAGGCACTCTCGGCCGTGACCGCGGCGTGCCTGTGCGTGCGGCGCGAGGTGTTCGAGCAGGTGGGCGGCTTCGACGAGACGCTCGCGGTCGCCTTCAACGACGTGGACCTGTGCCTCAAGATCCAGGCGGCCGGATACCGCAACCTCTATACGCCGTACGCGGAGCTCTACCACCACGAATCGGCGAGCCGCGGATACGAGGACTCGCCCGCGAAGATGCGGCGCTTCCAGAAGGAAGCGGACCTGCTGCGCGCCCGCTGGATGCCGGTCCTGATGAACGACCCGTACTACAACCCCAACCTCACCTTGTCCGGGGATCCCTTCACGCTGGCCTGGCCGCCGCGGGTGGAGCCTTTCCGGGCCGCGACGGCCACCGCATGACCACCGTGCCGGCCCGGACGTCCCGCATCGAGCTCGCCTGGCTCGCCCTCATGGCGGCGGCCCTGCTCGTGGTCTACCTGCCGGGGATCAACAACCCGCTGCTGTTCGACGACGCCATCCTCACCGACGGCACGATCGCTTCGTACGGCTCGCTCTTCCAGGTGCGGCCGCGGATGCTTTCCTACGGCTCGTTCGTGTGGCTCGAGCAACTGCTGGGCGACGGCTGGTGGAAGCAGCGGCTGGTCAACGTGGCGCTCCACGCCGCGGTCGTGGTCTCGCTGTGGGGCCTCTACCGGGAGCTGCTGCGCCACATCGAGCCTCGCGAGGAGTCGCTCGACCGCTCGCACGCCCTGCCGGTCGCGATCGGCTTCTTCGCGCTGAACCCGGTGGCGGTCTATGCCATCGCCTACCTCGTGCAGCGCTCGATCGTGATGGCCACGCTCTTCACGGTCCTGGCCCTGTGGTTCTTCGCCATCGCGGCGGGACGTGGGCGGCCGCTGTTCTACGGGGCCGCGCTCGCCTGCTACGTGGCCGCGGTGTTCTCCAAGGAGTACGCGCTCTTCGCGCCCGCGGCCGCGCTGCCGGTGTTCGTGATTGCCGCCCGTCCCGGCGTGAAGCGCCTGGCCGCCGTGGGCGCCGGCGCGGCGCTCGTGTTGGGGGCGCTCGGCTACACCCTGCTGCGCTTCTACGGCGAGATCCTGGCCAAGCCCTTCGACGAATACTCGAGCCTGTACCTCGCGCAACTGGGCGGCCTCGATCCCTCGGCGGAGCGCAACGCCTTCACGCTCTCGATCCTCAACGAGGCCTACCTCTTCTTCCACTACGGGCTGCGCTGGATGCTGCCGGCCTCGGAATGGCTTTCGATCAGCCTGCGGCCGCCATTCCCGCTCACGTGGGCGAGCCTGCCGCACGCCATCGGTGCAGTCGCTTACGTTGCGCTGATCGCCGGCGCGAGCTTCCTGCTGTGGCGCTATCGCGACTGGCGCGCGCTCGTGGGCTTCTCGCTGCTCACCCCCGCCCTGCTCTTCTTCACCGAGTTCGCGACGGTCTGGGTGCAGGACCCGTTCGTGTTGTACCGGAGCTACCTGTGGGGGATCGGAGTTCCGGGGCTCCTCTTCGTGCTGCTGCATGGCACGCCCGGCCGCGTGCTCTTCGCGATCGCGCTCGCGGTGGGGGCGCTGCTCGCGTGGCAAGCCGCCGACCGGGTGATCTCGATGAGCTCGCCCGAGCGCGCCTGGACCGATGCGATCCGCAAGCTCCCCGACGATCCACGCGCGGTGGGACGCTGGTTCGCCTACCTCAACCGTGGCGCGGCGCGGGTGGACCGGGGCCAATACAACCTCGCGATGGAAGACTTCGACGCCTCCTCGCAGCTGGGCGACAAGGGCGCGGGCCTGGTGAACCGGGGCTCGCTCTACGCGGCGAACGGCGAGCACGAGAACGCCCTGCTCTCGTTCGCAGTCGCCGAGCGCGAGGGATACAAGGGCTTCAACCTGCCGTTCCAGCGCGGGCTCTCGCTCTTCGCCCTGGGCCAGGCGCGCGAGGCGCATGGCGAGTTCTTCAAGGCCTGGAGCATGTCGCCGCCATCGCCGGCGCGCGAGCTGGTGCTGCTCAACATGGGACGCGCCGCCCTGCAGGCCGGCCTCATCGACGAGGCCATCTCCGCGCTCGACGTGCTGACCCAGCTCCAGCCGAACAACGCCGACGCGCGCTTCTACTTCGCCATGGCCTTCGTCACGCGCAAGGACTATCCCCGGGCCCTGAAGGTCCTCGAAACCTATCCCGCCAACCCGCCCAGCAGCCGCGCGCACTACGCCCGGGCCCTGGCGCACTATGGATTGCAGCAGCGCGACCAGGCGCTCGCGGAGATCGAGGCGGCCATCCGGATCGGCCCCGAGACGCCACACCTGCGAGAATGGCGCAACCGCATCCAGGCGATGAAGTAAACGTGCGCATCCTCCACATAGGCAAGTACTACCCCCCCGTGCCCGGCGGCATGGAGCGCTTCCTGGGCGACCTGGTGAAAGCGCAGCGCGCGGCCGGGCACGACGTGGGCGTGCTGGTGCACCGCGCCGAGCGCGGCGAGGAGCGCGGCGATCCTGCCTGGCTGGTGCGCTGCCCGGTGTGGCTCAAGCTCTTCTTCGCGCCGATCAGCCCGGCGTTCCCGATGTGGCTCTCGCGCGCCGTCGCGCGCCTGCGGCCGGAAGTCCTGCACATCCACATGCCGAACGTGAGCGCGTTCTGGGCGTTGCTGCTGCCGTCCACGCGCGACCTGCCGTGGGTGATCCACTGGCATTCGGACGTGGAGCTCTCCCAGCGCACGGTGCGCTTCGCCTATCCGCACTACCAGCTCTTCGAGCGCGCGCTGCTCGAGCGCGCGGAGTGCATCGTGGTCACTTCGCCGCAATACCTCGAAGCGAGCCAGCCGCTGCATGCCTGGCGGCACAAGTGCCACGTGGTGCCGCTCGGCGTGGACCCGGACAGGCTGCCCGCCGTGGATCCGGCCGAAGGCGCAACGCTATGGACGCGCTCGGGGTTGAGGCTGCTCGCGGTCGGGCGGCTGTCGTACTACAAGGGATTCGAGACGCTGATCCGCGCGGCGGCGGGCCGCGATCGGGGTCACGAGCTGCTCATCGTGGGCGAAGGCGAGGAGCGCCCGGCGCTCGAGCGCATTCTCGAGGAAGCGGGCAACCCTTCGTGGGTGCGCCTGCTGGGCCACGCCGACGACGCGACGCTGCATCGCCTCATGGCCTCCTGCGACGTCTATTGCCTGCCTTCGTGCGAGCGCACCGAAGCCTTCGGCATCGTGCTCATGGAAGCGATGCGCTACGGCAAGCCCCTGCTGGTGAGCGACATCAAGGGCAGCGGCGTGACCTGGGTCGCGCGCCACGGAGAGAACGCCATCATCGTTGCGCCCGGCGACGTGCCCGCCTGGCGCGAGGCGCTCGAGACGCTCTCCGCTTCACCGGCGCGGCGGGCCGCCCTCGGCCAGGCCGGAGCGAAACGGTACTTGCGTGAATTCGGCATCGCGAACGTCGTGCGCCACCTCGATCCCGTCTACGCCATCGCCGTGAGCGCGGGCCTCGAGGACGTGGAGACGCGCATCGCGCGCGGGGCGCCGCCCGAAGCCGGCGGCGTTCCCATCCCCGAGCGGCTGCTGATCGTGATCCCGGCGCTCAACGAGGAGCAGGACATCGGCGAGGTGATCCGCGAGGTGCGCAAGCTGGGCGCCATCGACGTGCTGGTGGTCGATGACGGGAGCGTGGACGACACGGCGGCGGTGGCGCTGGCCCATGGCGCGAGCGTCCTGCGTGCGCCGCTCTGGCACGGGGCGTGGGGCGCGATCCAGACCGGCATCCGCTACGCGGTGCGGCACGGTTATTCGGGCGTGGTCACGATGGATGCCGACGGGCAACACGAGCCCGCCTACCTGCCCGAGTTGCTGGATGCGGCGCGCGATGCGGATGTCGTGATCGCCTCGTGCCCCAGGCGGGGCAGCCGCATGCGCCACATCGCCTGGGCGTACTTCCGGTTCCTCACCGGCTTCCACATCGACGACCTCACCTCGGGGTTCCGCTACTACAACTCCGCGGCGTGCCGCCTGCTGGCGATGGACGAGGCCACCCTGCTAGACTATCAGGACATCGGTGTCCTGCTGCTCCTGCGCCATGCCCAATTCAGGATCGCGGAGATTCCAGTCGCCATGAACCCGCGCAAGCACGGCGCCTCGAGGGTGTTTCGCTCCTGGTGGACCGTCGCGCGCTACATGGCGGAAACCTCGATCCTTTGCCTCGCCCGCTGGACCCGCACTCCCCGCATGTTGATCTCCCGCCGCAGCCGCGCGTGAAGCGCCCATGAAGGATTACCACCTCACCGTCCTCGTCGTGGGCATCGGCCTCGCCGGCGGGATCCTCTATCTGGTCCGGCGCGACCACATCTACATCCGCCAGGGGATGTTCTGGATCACCGTCGCGCTGGTCACGCTCGCCTTCGCGTTCTGGCCACGGCTGATCGACCTGGTCGGCGGCGCGCTCGGCATCGCCTATCCGCCCACGCTGCTGCTGCTCGCGGCCATCATCGTGCTGGTGATCAAGGCGCTCTACGCCGACATCGCGCTCACCAAGGTGAACCGGGATTTGAGGCGCCTCAACCAGCGCATGGCCCTGCTCGAAGCCGAGCACCCGGCCGACGAGCGCTCCGCGATCCCGCCGGTGCAGGCGGCCAACGAGCACCCCCTGGACCTCGGCAAGGAAAAGGTCCGCCGCACGGGGCTTTGAGCGGCACCGTCAGGTCACGCGCATCACCTGCCCTCCCAGCCCGCTTCGCGTGAGCCACGCGAACGCCGAATCGACCGTCACCGTCTCGATGCGCCCGGTGAAGCGCTTGGCATCCGGATGGTCGTCGAACGCGATGTGCGCGGTCCCCACGCGCGCGCCCAGCCGCTCGAGCGCCGAAATTCGCAGCACGCCGGGACGGTAGTCGCGCATCTGCAGCCAGCCTTGGGCCTGGCTTCGCGTCACCGCCGCAGGCTCCATCGCGCCCGCGAGCGTTTCCAGCACCCACTGGTTCGATTGCTGGTATCGCAGCGACCATGGGTACGCGAGCATGTTGTAGGCATCGACGTGCCATCGCGAGGCCTGCGCGTTGTCCTTGAGGATCGGGAGCACTCGTGCCTGCGCTTCAGGCGAAATCACCACGAACGCCGACTGGTAGCGGAACATGCGGTCGAGGAAGAACTCGCCGAGGCCCTGGCGGTAGAGGGCTCCGGTGGCGCTCCCACACTGGTTGAGCTTGTGGACCACGCGCCAGGCATTGCCCTCGCGATACGCGAAGCCCATGTGCGACCACGACAAGCCGTACTTGCCGAGGTCCTGTCCCGCACGAGCAAGGATCACCACCCGCGCGCCGCTCGCATCGAGCCGTCGCGCGGTGCGTTCGGCTAGCTCCATGGATTGGCGCACGGTGTGCACGTCGAGCGGCCGGGACTCGCAGGTGCGCCCGGCATGGGCGGCGGTCGCGACGGGGAGCGCGACGACGATGGCGACGGCCAGCAGGTTCGATCGCATGGCCGTGGCTCAGCGCGAGATCCGTTCGTTGTAGAGCAAGGCGGCGCCCAGCTCGCTGGGAACGAAGGCGATCGCCTCGCCCGCGGCCGAGAGGATCCATCCGGTCGCGAGGGCCGTCGAGACCAGGACGGTGCCCACGCCGGCGAGCGCGTGTCCCGAGAGATGGACGCTCGCGCGAGCCCCGTCCGAGGCACGCTCGAGCACCCACACGGTGCCGGTGGCGGAGGCCTCGACCGCGACGACGGTGAGGGCCGCGCCCGCCGAGAGGATCGCGACGGGTGCCGCGACCGATACGGCGACCGGCAGCAGCGAAAGGGCGCTCGCATCGGAAGCCGCGGGGTGATGGGCGCAGCAGTAGTGCGCGCGCGCCTCCTCCATCGGCGAGAGGAGCAGTGCCGCACAGAGCGCGGCGATGGCGAATCGGGTGCGCATGGCATCTCCTTTCGGCGAGGTCACTGCTGGCGGTACCCGTCGGCGCCGTTGCGGGCGTCGGCGAGATCCGCTTCGTAGGCGTCGCGCTGCGTCTTGGCGAGCGTGAAGGCGTTCGAGATGAGGTAGAGCCACGACACACCGAGGTACGCCTTGTAGGTGGGATTGATCTCCATGCGCCACAGGCCCCACCCCGTGAGCGCCATCGCGAGCCCGAAGCCGCTCCACACCACCGTCGACCAGCCGGGCGTATCACCTCGGCCGCCTTCGATGTCGCGCACGAACTTGGCCAGCGCGAAAGCGGCGGTAAGACAGAACACGTAGCCCATGACCATGAAGGCGCGGTCCAGATCGCGGCCCGGCAGGTACGCGAGCCCGACCGCGCAGAGCGCGACCGACAAGCCGAACGAGATCCAGACCTGCGCTTTCCACGCACGGGTATCGCGGCGGACAGGCAACGGACGGTGCATCTGCATTGGAGCCCCCTGGGGGTGGTTGGAGGGCTATCTTTGGTGTCTGACACCAAAAAGATCAACTACACGATACGAAGTTGCTATTTTTTGGCCGTGGAGTATTGTTTTGAGATACTTTTGGCTGGAATAGTCCATGAGCACGTCGCAGGATCTGGTGGCGGTGCTGAAGCGGGAGCTCAAGCGCTCGGGGATCACCTATGCGGCGCTGGCCAAGGCGCTCGGGATGGCCGAATCGAGCGTGAAGCGCATGTTCGCGAAAGGCGACATGCCGCTCGCGCGCGTGGACGAGATCTGCCGCGTGCTCAAGACCGATTTCGCCGAGCTCGCGCGCGAGGTCGCGGCGATGCAGCCGCTGCGCGTCGAGCTCACGCTCGAGCAGGAAGAGGCGGTCGTCGCCGACCGCATGCTGCTGCTGCTCGCCATCTGCGTGCAGAGCCGCTGGACCATCGAGCAGGTGCTCGCGACCTATCGATTCACCGAGGCCGAGGTGATCTGGGGATTCGCGCGCCTCGACCGCCTCGGCATCATCGAACTGCGGCCCCTCAACCGCTACCGCCTGCGCGTCGCGCAGACCTTCCGCTGGCGGCCCCACGGGCCGGTCATGCGCTTCTTCCGCGACCCTCGCCTGGTGCAGCTATTCGACCGCTACGCTACGTACAACGGCTCGTCGCCCTTCAAGTCCACGGCAACCCTGTGCATGATGCCCTACATCGAGATCGGCGGGGGCGGGTGGT
>CAMPHL010000067.1 GCA_946885905.1 uncultured Pseudomonadota bacterium
GGCGCGCGGCCAATACCGCATCGCCGTGACCGAGCTTCCCCCCGGGACCTCGGCCGCACGCGTCCAGGCCGAGATCGACGAGCTCACCAATCCCAAGCCGAGGTCGGGCAAGAAGTCCCTCACGCCCGACCAGGCCAACCTCAAGAACACGGCGCTCGCGCTGCTCGAGAGCATGCGCGACGACTCGGACGGCGAGCACCCCGTGCGGCTGGTGTTCGAGCCGCGCACCGGCAAGGTCGATCCCGACGAGCTGATGCAGTTCCTGCTCGCCCGCACGTCGATGGAATCGAACGTGCCGTTGAACCTGGTGGCGATCGGCCGCGACGGGCGCCCCCGCCAGATGGGCCTCGCGGAGGCGATCGGCGAGTGGGCCGCCTTCCGCCTCGACGTGCTCGAGCGGCGCCTCAAGCACCGCGCCGACGAGGTCGCGGACCGCATCCACATCCTCGACGGCCGGATGATCGCCTTCGTCAACATCGACAAGGTGATCAAGCTGCTCCGCCACGCCGACGAGCCCAGGCCCGAGCTCATGAAGGCGTTCGGCCTTTCGGAGCGCCAGGCCGAGGACATCCTCGAAATCCGCCTGCGCCAGCTCGCCCGCCTCGAGGGCATCCGGATCGAGAAGGAACTGGCGGAGCTCAAGAAGGAGCAGGCGCATCTCAAGAAGCTCCTCGCCTCGCCCTCCGAGCGGCGCAAGCTCGCCGCGCAGGAAGTGCGCGAGGACGCGGAGCGCTTCGGTGACAAGCGCCGCACCGTGATCGAGGAAGCCGAGCGCATCACGGTCTCCATGGTGGAAACGGTCGTCGACGAGCCGGTGACCGTGATCCTCTCGCGCAACGGGTTCCTCCGGTCGCGCCAGGGGCACGGCGTCGACCGCGCGGCGCTCACGTGGAAGGAGGGCGACGGCCCGCTCGCGATCGTCGAGACCCGCACCGTGTGGCCCATCGTCGCGATGGGCGCCAACGGCCGCGCGTACAGCCTCAAGGCCTCGGACCTGCCCGGCGGCAAGGGCGACGGCGTCCCGGTGAGCTCGCTCGCGGACACCCAGGGCACCGCGATCGTGAGCCTGGTCTCGGCCGCGCCCGAGGTTACGGTCCTTTTCGGCACCGCGGCCGGCAACGCCCTGCGTGCGAAGATCGAAAATCTCGTAACGACCCGTAGCGCGGGGAAACAGTTCGTGGCGGTGGGCGAAGGCGATGCGCTGGTCACGGCCGAGCGCTTCGATCCGGCCACGAAGGAAGTGGCGGCGCTCTCCGCCGAGGGACGCCTGCTGGTGTTCCCGTTGGGGGAAGTGAACGAGCTGCCCAACGGTGGCCGCGGGGTGATGGCGATGCGGCTGCACGACAAGGAGTCGATGCTGGGCATCCGCCCCGCCGACGCCGGCGTGCGCATCGCGGCCATCGGTCGAGGCGACAAGCGCATCTCGATCGAGGTCAAGCCCGGCGCCCTGGGGCACTATCGCGGCTCACGCGCGCGCAGCGGGCGCAAGCTGGAGCCCTACTTCAAACGCGTCGAAGGATTCGAGTAAGGAGCGAAACCCGATGAAGCTGAGCAGCCTGTTCGCCGCATCCGCCATCCTGCTTTCCGCAGCCCTGCCCACGTTCGGCCAGGCGCCGGCCCCGGTGCGATTGGGCGAGCTCGGCGACCGGCCGGTAGTGGACGCCGGCGGCGCCAAGATCGCGGACGTGTACGACGTGGTGGTGGATATCGAGGAGGCGCGTGTCGCCTACATCGTGTTCTCGGTCGGCCTGAAGGTGATCCCCGTGGCCATGCCCTCGCCCGAAATGGCGTTCGCCAGGGACAAGGTCGAGCTCGCGTTCGCCCGCTCGCGGCTCGAGAGCATGCCGACACTGGACATGTCCTCCCTGGGGCCGCGCTACAAGCGCGGCCGCGACCTCCTCGGGACCCCGTTCAAGGATCCCAACGGGGTCCTGCTGGGAGAGGTGAAGGACCTCATGATCGACACCACCAACGGTGCCGTCGCGGCCGTGGTCGTGGCCTTCGATCCCAAGGTGCGGCAGGAAAAGGGTTGGGTCGCGATTCCGCGCGAGAGCGTGCGCTACGAATCGGGCGGCTACGTCGCCACCTTCAAGCTGGACGACATGCGCCCCGAGGCGCAGGCGCGCGCCGAGCAGCAACGCTTCGACGCCGCGCAGGCCGCGGCCGCCACCATCGACCGCGACGAGCGCCTCACCGAGCTGCAGGGGCGCAGCCTCGTCGACCCCCAGGGCAAGGTCCTGGGCCAGATCGTGGACGTGGTCACCGACGCGGCGGGGACGAAAGCACTGCATGCGCTCGTCAACGTCGGCGGCAGTGGCCCTTCGTCGATCGCCCTGCCCCTGCAGGGCGCCACGCGCAGCGGCGGCAGCTACGTCGTGCCTTCCGGCGCGGCCGCGCTCAGCCCCGCGCCGCCCGGCGGCAAGCGGCTGTCGGAGCAGATCGGCAAGCCCCTCGTCGACGCGCGCGGCAAGGAGGTGGGCAAGGTGCGGGAGATGGTCCTGAACCTGGCCACCGGCAAGGTGCACTACGCGGTGGCCGAGTTCGAGCCGTCGTGGATCGCCGCCGGGTACCTGGTGCCGATCAAGGTGCCCGGCGAGGATCGCAAGATCGAGTTGAACGCGCTCACCGGCTCGATGATCTTCCAGGCGGCGCGCTGGCCCGACATCAACAACCCGCAGTTCATCTCCAACATGGACGCCTACCTCGCGCGCCAGAAGTAGGAGAGCAGCGCCACGCCCAGCGCGCCGGCCGCGATCGAGGCGCCGAACACGCCGAGCTTCACCGCGGCGAAGGCTTCGGGGTCGGGGGAGGCCTTGGAGGCGATGTACAGCGACATCGTGAAGCCGATGCCGGCGAGCGCCGCCGCCCCCGCGAGCTGCGGCCACGAATACGCCGCCGGCTTGCTGGCGAGGCCCAACCGGACCGCGAGCGCCGAGCCCGCGAGCATGCCGAGCGGCTTGCCGATCACCAGCCCGCAGGCCACCGCGAGTCCGACGCGGACGTGATCCGGATCCAGCGAGAACGCGAGCGTGAGACCGGCGTTGGCGAAGGCGAACAGCGGCAGGATCAGGTAGCTCGACCAGGGCTCGACCGAGCGCAGCAGCTTGTCGGCCGGCGACTCGATACGGTCGTGGATCGCGTCGAGCATCCGCAGCGCCGGCTCCGAGGGGCCATGCTTGAGCACGCGCTCGCCCGAGCGGCCGATCTCGGCATGGATCACCGACTCGGCCTGCGCGAGCAACGCCTGCAGGTTGGCCGGCGCACGGGTGGGCGTGGCCAGCGCGAGCACGATGCCCGCGAGCGTGGCGTGGAGGCCCGCGCGATGCAGGCAGATCCACAGGATCAGGCCGAGGAGCGCATAAGGCAGCGCGCGGTAGATGCCGGAGCGGTTGACCAGCACGAGCAGCACCGCCACGGCGGCCGAAGCCGCCGCGTACCCGGGATCGAACTTGCCCGAATAGAACAGCGCCACCAGCGCGATCGCCACCAGGTCGTCGACGATCACCGCGGCGGTGAGGAAGATGCGCAGCTCGACGGGCACGCGCGCGCCCAGCAGGGCGATCAGCGCCACGGCGAAGGCCGTGTCCGTAGTGGTCGGAATCGCCCAGCCATGTGCGAAGGCCGGGGGCGCGATCGCGAGGTAGATCAGCGCCGGGAAGAGCATGCCGCCCACCGCAGCCGCGATCGGGAACGCGGCAGCGCGACGCGAGGCGAGGCGGCCCACCGTGAGCTCGCGCTTGATCTCGAGCCCCACCACCAGGAAGAAGATCGGGAGCAGGCCGTCGTTGATCAGCTCGCGCAGCGGCAGCTTCCACTCGAGGCCGCCGGCCTCGAGGCCCACGGCCATTTCCCAGAACGCCTCGAGCGCCGGGCCCCAGGGCGAGTTGGCGAGCCCGACCGCGGCCACGGTCATCACGAGGAGCAGCAGGCCCGTGGAGGGCGCCCAGCGCGCGAAATCCAGCGCCGCCGACTGCATGCGGTAGCCCAGCGAGCCGTTCAGCGCCTCGGCGAGCGTGCTTTCGTCCCACGAGCCCTCGTAGCGGCGTCCGTTGATGAAGAACGTGGGCGAGACCATCGCGCCGCTCGCCTTCGCGCTTTCGATGTCCGCGTCCACCTTCGCCCGGGCGCGCTCCCGGGCCTGCGCCCCGGCGCCGGCGGGCTCGGGCAGTTGCAGCCTGACGGCCAGCTCCTGGAGATCGTCCTCGGCGAGCCGCGTGCCCTTCTTCATCAGCAGGTCGTGCGCCTCCCAATACTGCCCGGCGCTCTCGTGCGCGTACTCGACCATCTCGGCGGCGGCCTTCGCCTTCACGTCGCCCGTGATGGGCCGATGGCGGAAGACGTAGCGCAAGCGCTCGCCGAAGCGGTCGCGCAGGTTGGCGATGACTTCATGCGCGCCCTGGCAATACGGGCAGTCGAAGCTGCCGTACTCCACCAGCGTGAGGTCCGCGGCGTCGCTGCCGAGGCAGTGGTCGCGGCCGCCCTGCACGGGAGGTGACAACCGGTATGCGGTGGCGCTCGATTCGCTCATCGGACGGGACGACGCAAGGCCGAGCAGTATGCCCGATCGGGCGGGTCAGATTTCGCGCATCACCTGCGCGTGCGAGAGCAGCGCGAAGAGGATCGTGCCGCCCACGATGTTGCCCAGGAGCGCAGGGACGGCGAAGCCCGCGAAGGCCTGCCAGGCCCCCATCTGGCCGTTCACGACCAGCATGAAGGCCTCCATGCTGCCCGCCACGATGTGCGCCGAGCCCGAGATCGCGATGAGGTAGGTCATCAGGAAAATGACCGGCACGGGGTTGTTGCCGGCCGCCGGCAGCAGCCACACCATCACGGCCATGAGGAAGCCCGCGGTGATGGCCTCGAAGAAGAACACGGCCCAGGTCTTGTCCATCGCGTGGCGGCTCACGCCGAGCATCGCATCGAGAAGCTCGGCCGAGAGCACCGGCGTCCAGCTGCAGAAGAGCGCCGCGATGAGCGTGCCGGCCAGGTTCGCGCCGAGGATGATGGACCAGGAGCGCGCCAACGCCGTGAAGTTCGCCCGCGTGGGCTCGGCCATCACCGGCAGGACCATCGTGATGGTGTTCTCCGTGAAGAGCTGCTGGCGGCCGAGCACCACGATGAGGAATCCGACCGGATAGCCGGCGGCGATCGCGAGCGGCGCCCAGATGCTGTCGGGCGTGCGCAGGTCGATTACCGCCTGCGCGAGCAGCGAGAAGCTGATCGACAGGCCCGCCGCGACACCCGACCACCACAGCGAGAGCGAGGGCCGCGCCATCTCCTCCTCGCCATGGCGCCGCACGACCTCGTAGATCACCGGCGTGGGCGGCGTTGCGCGTTCCTCGACCGCCTCGGCCTCACGCGCGCTTTCCGCGGAGGGCGTCGACTTCGGGAGGCGGTCCTTCTTTTCCTTCTTCATGGCGGGGTTGGACCGCCCTGGCCCCCGATGGGTTGCCTCTGGAGGGAAAACCTTCCTTCAGTCGTCGGCGCCGACGGGCGCCTTCGGAGCGGGGCTGCGGCCGATGCGCGCCGAGAACCGCTTGTACCGGGCCGCGAAGCGCTCGCGCATGATCTCGATCGAGTCGTACCAGGTCGGCACCACCAGCAGCGTGAGCAGCGTCGAGGTGATCGTGCCTCCGATGATCGCCACGGCCATCGGGCGGTAGAACTCGCCGCCCTCGCCCAGGCCGATGGCCACCGGCAGCATCCCGGCGATGAGGGCGAACGTGGTCATGAGGATCGGCCGCAACCGCACCCGGCCCGCGTGCATCAGGGCCTCCTCCCGGTCCACGCCCTGCGCCTCTTCCTTGCGCGCGCGGTCGATCAGCAGGATCGCGTTCTTGGCCACCAGCCCCATCAGCATGATCACGCCGATGAAGCTCATGAGGTTCAGGGTGCCGCGCGTCACCAGGAGCGCCACGACCACGCCGATCAGCGAAAGCGGGAGCGACAGCATCACCGGGAGCGGCGCGGTGAACGAGCCGAACTGCATCACCAGCACCAGGTACATGAGCGCGATGCCCATCACGAGCGCGATCGCCATCTCGCTGAAGACCTCCTGCTGGTCGCGCGAGGCCCCGCCGAGGGTGATGCCGTACCCGGTCGGGAAATCGATCTGCTTCGCGAGCTTCATGCCGTCGGCCGTGACCTCGCCCGAGGCGCGCCCCTGGGTGTTGGCCGAGACCGCCACCATGCGCTTGCCGTCCAGGTGCTGGATCTGCGCCGGACCCTTGCCCATCGTGACGGTGGCGATCTGGTCGAGCGGCACCATCATGTTGCTGCCCGAGACCGCGATCGGCAGGCGCTCGATGTTGCTGGCATCCACGCGGTCGTCCGGATGCAGGCGCACGGCCACGTCGCGGGTCTCGCCCAGCGGATCGACCCAGTCGCCGACCTCGACGCCCGCGAAGGCCACGCGCAAGGCCTGCGCGGCATCGCCCACCGAGATGCCGAGGTTGTTCGCGAGCCCGCGGTCGAGCTCGATCTTGAGCTCGTCCTTGGGCTCCTGCTCGGAAAGGCCCACGTCCACGGCGCCTTTCACGCCCTTCAGCTTCTCCATGAAGGCGCTGGTGATCGCCATGAGGCGGCGGTAGTCCGGCCCGGAGAACTGGATCTGGACGGGTTTCCTCACGCCCTGGTTCATGTCCTCGATCACGACGTACTCGGCGCCCAGGAGGCTCTTCAGCTTCTCGCGCAGCTCCGGGGCGATGTCGAAGATCGTACGGTTGCGCTCGTAGCGCTTGCCCACGTCCACGTACACGCGCCCGCCGCCCGCGCTCACCGAGCTGTTCGTGGCCTTGACCTCCGGGATGGTGCGCGCGACCTCGGCCGCCTTCTCGACCTTGAGCTTGGCGTACTCGAGGCTCGCCGACGAGGGCGTGCGCACGTCGATCGCGAAGATGCCGTAGTCGGACTTGGGCAGGAACTCCGATCCGCCTACGGTCGCCTGCAGCGCGAGGGCGCCGACGAAGCTCGCCACGGCGATCGCGGTCATCCACTTGCGGTGGTGCAGCGCCCAGGCGATCACGCGCCCGTAACGGTCGGCCTGGTGGTCGAACCATTCGTTGAACCGCTGCAGCTTCCTGGAGAGCCTGCTGCGCGCGGGATCGCGCGCGTAGCCCACGGGGTCGCCCCAATAGGCCGACAGCATCGGGTCGAGCGTGAACGAGATGTACAGGCTCACCAGCACCGAGGTAGCCACGGTGAGCGCGAAGGGGCGGAACCATTCGCCGGCGCCGCCGCCCATGAAGGCCACCGGGATGAAGACCGCGATGATCGAGAACGTGGTCGCGGTGACCGCAACCCCGATCGCGGCAGGGCCCACGGGCGAAGCGTTAACGCGGTCGGCGCCGCGCTCCATGTGGCGCACGATGTTCTCGCGCACCACGATCGCATCGTCGATCAGGATGCCGATCGCGAGCGAGAGCCCGAGCAGCGTCATGAAGTTCAGCGTGAAGCCGCAGGCCCACACCGCGATGAACGCCGCGATGACCGAGGTCGGCAGCGACAGCGCCGTGATGAGCGTCGAGCGCCAGGAATTGAGGAAAGCGTAGACCACGAAGATGGTGAGCCCGGCGCCGAAGATGAGCGCCTCGATCACGTTCTTGAGGCTGTTCTCGGCATCGCGGCCGCCGTCCTGGGTGACCTCGACCTTCGTGCCCGCCGGCAGCGTCTTGTTGATCTCCCCGGCTTCCCTGCGGATCTTCTCGGCGACGGTCACGGTGGAGGCGTCGCGGGAACGCGTGATCGACAGGCCCACGTTGGGATTGCCGTTGCGAAGCGAAAAGCCCGAGAGCTCGGCGAATCCGTCCTCGACCGTGGCGATCTGGCCCAGGCGCACGATCTCGTTGCCGCGGCGCTTGACGACGATGTCCTCGAACTCGCGCGGGCTCTCGATGCGGCCGACGAGGCGGATGCTCTGCTCGTCGAGCGGCCCCTTCACGCGCCCGACGGGAGCGGTCGTGTTCTGGTTGCGCAGGGCGTTCACGACCTCGGTGACCGAGACGCCGTACTCGCGCAGCTTCTCGGCGCGCAGGAGCACCGAGAGCTCGCGGCGCAGCGCCCCGTTCACGTTCACCACGGCCACGCCGTCGATGCCGCGGAAGCGGTCGGCGACCACGTCCTCGGCCAGGCGCGAGATCTCGGCATGGGACTGGTTCTTCGCCGACAGCGCGAGCTGCATGATCGGCTGGGCGGACGGATCGATGCGCTGCAGGATCGGCTCGCGCATCTCGATCGGCAGCTTGTGCCGCACCGAGGCGATCGCGTTGCGGATCTCGTCGGAGGCCTCGACCATGTTCTTCTTGAAGTTGAAGATGATCACGATCTGCGCCCGGCTCTCGGAGGCCGTGGAGCGGATCTGGTAGACCTGCGGGATCGACTGCAGCGATTTCTCGACGCGGTTGATGATCTCGCGCTCGACCGTCTCGGGAGAGGCGCCGGGATACGGCACCACGACGACCATCACCGGCTGCTCGACGTCGGGGATCTGGTTCACGCGCAATTTCTTGAGCGCGAGCAGCCCCAGGCACATGAGCGTGATGATGATGACGACCGTGGCCACCGGCCGCTTGATGCTGAAATCGGAAAGGAGCATCGCCTACTTCCCGGTCACGGTCGCGGCGACCGCCGAGGACTTGGCCGGCCCCTGGGCCTGGATGGGCTGTCCGTCCTTGAGCAGCGCGCTCGGGTGGCGGATCACCTTGTCGCCCTCGGCGAGCCCCGACTTCACGACGTACTCGCCGGTGCGCGCGTCGCGCTCGCCCACGTTGATCGCGACTTTCTGCAGCTTCTCGCCCTGCACCCGGAATGCGCTCGCCTTCTCGCCGTCGCGCACGACGGCGGTGGCCGGCAGCGTGATGCTGCTGCGCGTCGAGGTCTCGAGGCGCCCTTCGGCGTAGAGCCCGGCGAGCCTGGGCTGCTTGTCGCCCACGAAGTCCACCAGCAGCTCCACCTGCCGCGTGGTCGGGTTGGCCGACGGGCTCACGCGGCGCACCTTGCCCGCGAATTCCTGGTCGCCGTAGCCGTTCACGCGGAAGTGCACCGGCTGCCCGGCCTTCACCTCGCCCACGTGGTCGGCCGAGACCATCGCCTCGAAACGCATGCTGTTGGGGT
>CAMPHL010000068.1 GCA_946885905.1 uncultured Pseudomonadota bacterium
CGGCAGGGATCTCTACGACATCCCGAGCTTCGGCAACGTGAGCCTGCTGCACTTCACCGATTGCCACGCGCAACTCCTGCCCGTGCAGTTCCGCGAGCCCAGCGTGAACCTCGGGGTGGGACCGGCAATCGGCAAGCCGCCCCACCTCGTGGGCGAAAGGCTCCTGAAGGCCTATGGCATCAAGCCCGGCACCCGGGAAGCGCATGCCTTCACGTACCTCGACTTCCAGCAGGCCGCGAAGGCCTACGGCCGCATGGGGGGCTTCGCGCACCTCGCCACGCTGATCAAGCGCATGAAGGACTCCCGGCCGGGCGCGTTGCTGCTGGACGGCGGCGACACGTGGCAGGGCTCGGCCACTGCGCTCTGGACCAACGGCCAGGACATGGTGGACGCCTGCAAGCTGCTCGGCGTGGACGTGATGACCGGCCATTGGGAATTCACCTATGGCCAGAAGCGGGTGAAGGAAGTCGTCGACAACGACTTCAAGGGGAAGGTCGACTTCGTCGCGCAGAACGTTGCGACCGCCGACTTCGGCGACCCCGTCTTCAACGCCTTCACGCTGCGCGACATCAACGGCGTGAAAGTGGCGATCGTGGGCCAGGCGTTCCCGTACACGCCGATCGCCAACCCGCGCTACTTCGTGCCGGAGTGGACCTTCGGCATCCAGGAGGAGGAGCTGCAGAAACGCGTCAACGAGGCGCGCGGGAAGGGCGCGCAGGTCGTCGTGCTGCTCTCGCACAACGGCATGGACGTGGACCTCAAGCTCGCCTCGCGAGTGAGCGGCATCGACGCGATACTCGGCGGGCACACGCACGACGCCGTGCCGCAGCCGGTCGAGGTGGGCAACGCCGGCGGCGTCACGCTCGTCACGAACGCGGGCAGCAATGGCAAGTTCCTGGGCGTGCTCGACATGGACGTCCGCAACGGCAAGGTGAAGGGCGTGAAGTACCGGCTGCTGCCGGTCTTCTCGAACCTTCTCCCGGCGGACCAGGCGATGGCCGCCTACATCGAAAAGGCGCGCGCGCCTCATGCCGCGAAGCTCTCGGAGAAGATCGCGACGACCGGGGGCCTGCTCTACCGGCGGGGCAACTTCAACGGCACGGTCGACCAGTTGATCGTCGACGCGCTCATGCAGGTGAGGGGCGCCGAGATCGCGTTCTCGCCCGGCTTTCGCTGGGGCACGAGCCTCCTGCCGGGCGATGCCATCACGATGGAGCACGTGATGGACTGGTCCGCGATCACCTATCCGGCCACCACCGTGAACGACCTCAAGGGCGAGATGGTGAAGACGATCCTCGAGGACGTCTGCGACAACCTCTTCAACCCCGATCCCTATTACCAGCAGGGCGGCGACATGGTGCGCGTGGGCGGCCTCACCTATACCTGCACGCCCGGCGCCGCGATGGGACAGCGGATCAGCGACATGCGCCTGGACGGCGTGCCGATCGAGGCAGGCAAGACCTACAAGGTGGCGGGCTGGGCGCCGGTGGCCGAAGGCGTGAAGGGCGAGCCGATCTGGAACGTGGTCACGCAATACCTGCGCGCCAGGAAGACCATCGAGGCGCCGAAGCTCAACCTTCCGAAGCTCGTCGGTGTCGAGGGCAATCCGGGCATCGCTTAGCGGCGCGCTGGCCGCGCTGGCGCTCCTGGCTCGCCCCTGCGCGGCCGTCGAGCTCGATCCCATCAAGGTCACGCCCCGCGTCTACTACGTGCAGGGCAAGCCCGGCCTGGCCTCGGCCGCCAACGAGGGCTTCAACTCCAACGCGGGTTTCGTCGTGACGGAGGAAGGAGTCGTCGTCGTCGATGCGCTGGGGACGGTTGCCCTCGGCGAGGCCCTGCTGAAGGCGATCCGGAAAGTCACGGACAAGCCGATTCGCCGGGTCGTCGTGACCCACTATCACGCCGACCACTTCTATGGCCTCGAGCCGCTCAAGCAGGCAGGGGCGGACATCTGGGCCCACGCGGGCGGCCGCGAGTACCTGACGAGCGGGGAGGGGGCGCGCCGCCTGGAGCAACGCTCGCGCGATCTCTTTCCGTGGGTCGAACCCGGCATGAAGCTGGTTGCGGCCGACCATTGGCTCGAGCGCGACGAAGCCTTCGTCCTCGGCGGCGTGCGCTTCGAAGTGCACCACCTGGGCCCCGCTCATTCGCCGGAGGACGTGATCGTCGTGGTGCCGTCCGAAGGCGTGATCTTCAGCGGCGACATCCTTTTCGCGGGCCGCATCCCGTTCGTGGGCGAGGCCGACAGCCGGCAGTGGCTCGAGCGCATCGAACGGCTGCTCGCGATGAAGCCCGTGCTGATGGTCACGGGCCACGGCCAGGTCTCCCGCGACCCGGCGAAGGACCTGACCCTCACGCGCGAATACCTCGCGTACCTGCGCGCCGCCATGGGCAAGGCGGTCGAGGATTTCGTGCCCTTCGAGGAGGCGTATGCGATGACAGATTGGGTACGATTCGCCATGGTGCCGGCGTTCGCCGCGGCGAATCGCATCAATGCCTATGGGACCTACCTTCTCATGGAACGCGAATCGCTGCGGAAGTAGACCGGGAGAAACCTCATGACGGTCAGGCGCATGGACAACGTCGGCACGCCCGACGGCCACAGCCGGCTCGAGCTGTCCCGTTTCCTCGCGCCGACCGTGGTCGCCGACCACCGCAACGCCCCGGTGAACGCGCTCGGCTACCTGCGCGTCATGTTCACCGTGGAGGACATCGACGATACGCTCGCACGGCTGGGCAAGCGCGGCGCGAAGCTCGTCGGTGAAGTGGTCCGCTACGAAGACCTGTATCGGCTCTGCTACATCCGCGGGCCGGAAGGGATTCTAATCGGCCTCGCCGAGCAGCTCGGGCGGCAGGCTGCGCGGGAGGATCCGCTTCGACGCAAGGCCTGAGAGCTGCAGGCCGGAGGGCTAAGCCACCTCGAGCCGGTCGCGGCCGTTGTTCTTCGCGCGGTAGAGCGCGTCGTCCGCGCGCTTGATGATCGAGTCCAGGTCGGGGTCCGAATCGCTCGCCGAGGTCGCTCCCATGCTGAAGGTGAGGGGCCTTTCTTCGGGCCAGCCCTTGGCCCGCAGATGGTGGACGGACTTGCGGATCCGCTCGAACACCACGGGCGCGGTCTCGATGGCGACGTTGGGCATCACGAGCACGAACTCCTCGCCGCCGAAACGACCCAGGCGGTCGTTGCCGCGCAGCGCTTTCTGGCCCGCCTCGGCGAATGCCTTCAGCACCTCGTCGCCCACGCTGTGGCCGAGCTGGTCGTTGATGGACTTGAAGTGGTCGATGTCGATCAACGCGAGCACGAAGCCGGTGTCGCCCGTGCGGCGGCCGCGGAACGTGGCGCGCGCGTATTCGAGGATGCTGCGGCGGTTCGGAAGCCCGGTGAGGTCGTCGCGCATGGCGAGCTCCGCGAAGCGGCGGTTCTGGCGCGCCTGGCGGAAGACGTAGAGCACGAGCGCGGCCACGAGCAGCGCCGCGAGGCCGAGCCCGAGCAGGAGAAGCAGCCAGCGGGCCTCCTGGACCTTGCTGTCCATGCGCAGCAGCTCGTTGTCCGCCTCCCGCTGCCGCGCCCCGAATTTCGCCTGCAGCTCCTGCGTGAGCTTGCGGTTCGATGCCTCTGCCGCGCGGCGATCGGACTCGCGCAACGACTTCATCGCGCCGAAGGCCTCCTCCCAGTCCCCTACCTTCGCCGCCACCTCCGCAGCCGCGTCGTAGTACTGCACATCGCGCCCGGGAGAGCCCAGCTTGCCGAGCAGCTCGCGGGCGGCGGCAAGGGCCGCGAAGCTATCGCGCCGGCGACGCGCGGCCGACGAGGCTCGCGCGCGGCCGACCTGCGTCAGGAACTCGAGCTGCACGTTCTCCGCCTGGCGGAAGCCGGGGAGCGCAGCGTCGAAGTACGACATGGCCTTGCCGGAGTTTCCTCGCGCCAGCTCGATGGAGCCCATGCGGTAGTTCACGAACGCGACCGTGTGCGGGTCATCGATCTCGCGGCCGATGGCGAGGCACTTCTCGAGCGCCTTGAACGCTTCGGGATAGTCCTTGAGGTAGGAATAGGTGACACCGAGGTTGTAGTAGATGGTCGAAAGCTCGTACTTGTCGGCCGGATCGATCAGGGCCATCGCGCGCCTGTGATAGTCGGCAGCCCGCTCGAGTTGCTCGCGGGGCGCGGTCTCGGTCGTGAGGATGTTGCCCACGGCCGACAGCGTCCCGGAGAGCAGGAGGCGCTCTTCGAGCTTCTCCAGCAGCGCGTGACCCTTGAGCAGGACCTCCATCGCCTCGGACTGGCGTTCCTGGCTCACCAGCGTGTGCGCCTTGGCGACGTAGGCCTTGGCGAGCTCGCGCTCGAGCTTGTGCTCCTGCCCCAGCGCGATGGCGGCATCGTGCAGGCGGTTCGACTCGGGCATCCTGCCCTCGTTGAAGAGCGACATGGCCTGCAGGGTCATGAGCTCGACCTCGGCGGAGCGGTCGCCAAGCTCCCTGGCCAGCGCCAACCCCTTCGTGCTGGAATCCCTCAAGCCGGGATTGTCGTCGAGGCCGTCGTAGGACATCGCCATGAGCCGAAGCGCGGCGAGCTGCGCGCGCTTGTCTCCCCCGGCTTCGGCCGCCTGCAGGGCCGCGCGCGCTTCGGCGATCGCCTTCTTCGGATCGCTCGCGGCTCGATGCTCCATGGCCCGCAACTGCTCGACGGGAATCGCGGCCCGGCCAGGCACCGCGGCGGCCACAACGACGACCAGCAGCGCCAGCGCTTGTCGTACCAACATCCCCCCGCCCCGCCCCTCGCTACTTGCCGGCGGTGAACTTGTAATAGGTCTTGTCCAGGTGAGCGACGATGTGCTCTTCCTCGTCCGGGAAGAGCTGCAGGTTGAGCTCGCTGTTGCAGGCCGCGACCTGGGCCTTCAACTTTTCCAGCGAGGTCACCCGGCGGTCCTTGCGCAGGTAGATCGCCTTGGCCTCACCCAGCGTCTTGTTGTGGTGGCAGCCCTCGCACTTCTTCTCTTCGACGAGCTTCGCGCCCTGGGCCGGGTCGCCCGAGCCCAGCGCGGGAGTGGCGAGGAGGGTGGCCGTGGCCAGGAGAACGATCGTGCGCATGCGTCCTAGTCTACTAGCAACCTTATCCCGTGCGGCCCACGCCCATCAGCCAGACCAGCGCCGAAAAGCTCGCCGAGGCGATCACGGTCGTGAGCAGGATCGTGGCCGAAACCCGGCCCGCGTCGGCACGGTAGCGCAGGGCGAAGATGAACACCCAGCCCGCGGAGGGCAGGCCTGCGGCCAGCACCGCGACGAGGGTCGTATACGGATCGACCCCGATCGCTCGCAGCACCAGCCAGGCGAGCAGCGGATGGACCACCAGCTTGGCGACGGTCGGCAGCACGAGAAGCGGCGACCTTAGGGTCGCCTCGGGCCGCAGCAGCGACACCCCGATCGCGAAGAGCGCGCAGGGGCCGGCGGCATCCGCCAAGAGCTTCACCACGGCGGCGAGCGGTGTCGGCAGGCTCCATTCCATCCCGGAAAAGAGGATGCCGAGGGCCATCGCGATGATGAAAGGATTGAGCACAATGCGCTGCAGCATCGCCGAAGCGCCTCCGGTGCCCTGCCCGGAACCCCCGGCCATCTCGGCCGCGAGCAAGCCCATCGTCCCGACCACGACGGTGTCGGCCACGATGGCGATGATGAGCGCGGCGGCCGCGCCCTCGCCGAGCAGCGCCACCATCAGCGGCAGTCCCATGAAGCCGAGGTTGCCGATCCCGGCGGCCAACCCCAGGAAGGCCGCGTCGCGCCGGCCCACGCCCAGGTGACGGCTCGCGAGCCAGGCCACGCCCGCGACGATCGCGCACCCGATGACGCTCCACGCGATAGCGAAGCGCCCGATGGGAAACTGCTCGAACGGCGTGTTGGAGGCGAAGCGGAAGAGCATCGCCGGGATGGCGAAGAAGAGCAGGAAACCGTTGAAGGCCGGGACCGCCGCCGTGGGCACCCAGCCCCGGTGCGCCGCCAGGTACCCCAGCCCGACGATGGCGAAGAACGGCAGGGTGACGGAGAGGATCACCTCATGTTGCCGGTGTGCCCCAGGGAGTAGCGTCCCGGTTGCGGCCACACGGTGAGGCCATGCGGCTCGATGCCGACCTTGATGGTCTTCACCTCGCCCGTGGTGGTGTCGAAGACGTAGACCACGTGGTCGTAGCGGCCGGAGAGCCAGAGCTGCCTGCCGTCGGCGGAGACGTTGCCCATGTCCGGGCTGCCGCCGCTCGGAATCGGCCAGGTGGCGTCGATCTTCTCGGTGGCGAAGTCCAGGACCGAGACGCTCCCGGGGCCGCCCTTCTTGCCGTGGATCACGTTGGAGCCCCGGTTGGCGATGTAAAGCTTCTTGCCGTCGCGGCTGGGATAAAGCCCGTGGGTGCCCTTGCCGGTTTCGATGAAGCCCTCTTCCCTGAAGGAATCGAAGTCGATGATGAAGACGCCGTCGGCCTTCATGTCCGCCACGTACCAGCGCCTGCCGTCTGGGGAGGAGCGGATGTCCTGCGGCATCCCGCCCTTGGAGAGGATGATGTGGCCGACGACCTTCTTCTCGACCAGGTCGATCTTGGTGAGGCCCTTGGAGAACTCGCAGGTGAATATTGCGTAGCGGCCGTCGACCGAGAAGTCCGCGTGGTTGATCCCGGCGCAACGCGGCGTCTTGATGTAGTAGCGATGCTCCATCGTCCTGGCGTCGCGGAAGTTGAGCTGCTTCTCCGCCTCCTCGACCACGATGGCGTGCTGGCCGTCGGGGGAGAAGTACATGTTGTAGGGGTCGTGGACCGGGATTTCCTTGCCTGGCTTGCCGGTCTTCGGGTCGATCGGCGTGAGGCTGCCCTTGGTGGTGCGCTCGGCGTTGTTGGTGACCCAGAGGGTCTGCATGTCCCAGGACGGCACGACGTGCTGGGGGTTCAGGCCTACCTTGTACTTGTCGATCACCTTGAGCGTCTTCGGATCGATCACGTACACGTCGTTGGACTGGACGTGCGGGACGTACACCAGCTCCCGGTGGCCGGCGAGCGCCGGGCTCATCCGGGCGGTGCCGATTTCGCTGTAGATGTTCTTCGGGTCGGGGACCGGGGGCATCCCCGGGACGGGTTGGAGCTGGGCGGCGACTTCGAGTGGGATGAGGCAGGTTGCGATCAGGGCGCCGGCGAGGCGTCGATGAGGCGTCACGGGGACTCCGGTAGTCGTTCGAACCGTAAGTTTACCGTCCGACCGGAACCAACCGGGCCGATCGCCATTCCATTGCGCATGCGCACGACGATATCTGGCTTGCAGCTCTATTCGATCCTCGACAGGGAGTTCCGGGAGCTCAAATCCAGGAATTGCAAGACTTGCCGGATGCCGCTGCCGTTCTACCGGACGCCGCCAGACGACGTGTCGGCCAATTGGAGCGTGGGGACGCCGCCTCCATGTCCGGGGGGTTGCCATCTGGTGATCGCGGAACTGGTCACCCGGATGTGGACGAAGTACGACCTGGAGCCCGAGCGGCCGCAGTGAACGGTCAGAAGATCGACCGCCCCGTGAACGTGGTGAACATCTCCAGGGCGACGGACCCCGCATGGGAGTTGCCCGAGGCCTCCAACGCGGGGCTCCAGACGCAGATGCCGCACTCCCCGGGAATGAGCGCGACGATGCCGCCGCCCACGCCGCTCTTGGCGGGCAGGCCCACCCTGAAGGCGAAGTCACCCGCCGCGTCGTAGGTGCCGCAAGTGAGCATGAGGGCGTTCAGGCGCTTGGAAGAGCTGTAGTCGAGCAGCTGCTCGCCGGACCACGGCACCTTTCCGTGGTTGGCGAGGAAGGTCACGGCGCGGGCGAGATCCACGCAGCTCATCGCGATGGCGCAGTGGTTGCAGTACTCGTCGAGCACCGCATCGACGGGATTGTCGAGGTTGCCGAAGCTCTTCATGAAGTGGGCCATCGCCGCGTTGCGGTGCGAAGTGGAACGCTCCGACTCCGCGACCTTGTGATCGATCTCGATCCGCTCGTTGCGGCTCACCCTGCGGATGAAATCGAGGAGCACGCCGTCCGCACGTTCCTTGTAGCGGGTCGTGAGCATGTCGACGATGACAAGCGCGCCCGCATTGATGAAGGGGTTGCGCGGCTTGCCCTTCTCGTGTTCGAGCTGCACCAGGGAGTTGAAGGGGCTGCCCGAGGGCTCGCGGCCGACGCGCGCCCAGACCGCGTCTCCGTCGAGGTGGAAGGCGAGGGCGAAGGCGAAGAGCTTGGAGATGGACTGGATGGAGAAGGGGATGTCCGCGTCTCCCACCCGCGCGACATTGCCCTCGAGATCCACGACCGCGATGCCGAAATGCTCCGGCGAGACGTTGGCGAGCTCCGGAATGTAGGTGGCGACGCGTCCCTCGCCGATCAGCGGCTTCACAGCGGTGTGGATGCGATCGAGGACGGGTTGGTAATCCATCGCCGCGAGCTTAACGGAAATGAAAAGGGCCAGCCGTATGGCTGGCCCTGCGCGAAATCTTGGCTCCCCGAGTAGGGCTCGAACCTACGACCTGCGGATTAACAGTCCGTCGCTCTACCGACTGAGCTATCGGGGAATCGGAAGCCCATTATTTTAGCAAATTTCGACGCCCCGGATCAAACCTGTATAGCTCTAATGACGGGTCTGGTTGCCCTCCACAGTGGCCTTTTTCTCCAGCTCGCGCTCTTCGGCGAGCATCTGGCGGATACGGTTGCGCGCCTGCAGGAAGGGTGAGCTCTTGCTGGCTCGCCCGAGATACTCGTCGAGGTCTTCGTGCTCCTTCCTCAGCTTGTCCACAAGGTCGAGGAAGAGGTCCGTGAGGTCAGGATCGAACTGTCTGCCTTTACCGGCGCGAATTTGATCGAGCGCCTTATCGATCGGCCATGGCGGCGAAAACGGCCGACCGTGCGTGAGGGCGTCAAATACGTCGGCGAGGGCCACGATGCGCGCATGGATCGGGATGCGCTTGCCCTTCAACTTGGAAGGATAGCCTTCACCATTCCACCATTCATGGTGGTGTCGCGCGATTTCCTCCGCCATGCGGAGTTGGGGGATGTTGCTCTTGCC
>CAMPHL010000069.1 GCA_946885905.1 uncultured Pseudomonadota bacterium
CGGTCGTGGGCGGCCTTCTCGGCGGCGGCCACGATTTCCTGGGCGCGGGCGCGCGCCTCCGCGAGCAGCTTTTCGGTCTGCTTCTGGGCCTCGGCGAGCGAGGAGCGGCCGCGCTCGGCTTCGGCGAGGCCATCGGCGACGGTCTTCTGGCGCGTCTCGATGGCCCTCACCAGCGGGGGCCACACGAACTTCATCGAGAAGACGATGAAGGCGATGAAGACCGCCGCCTCGGCGATCATCGTGAAGGTGAGGTTCATGAAGCGTCCCTACGGGGATGGATCGGCGTTAGCGGACGACGGACAGAAGCGGGTTGGCGAACGCGAAGAACATCGCGAGGCCCACGCCGATGATGAACGAGGCGTCGATCAGGCCGAGCAGCAGGAAGACCTTCGCCTGCAGCTGGGGCATGAGCTCCGGCTGGCGCGCGGCGCCCTCGAGGAAGCGGCTGCACATGATGCCCACGCCCACGCAGGCGCCGAGCGCGCCCAGCCCGATCATGAGCCCGATGCCCACGCCGGTGTAGGCCTGGATCATGGCGAGCAGTTGAAGTTTTGCGTCCATCGTCTTGTCCTTTCGGTTTTTGGCTAGCGGTGTTGGGTGATGCGGAAAGCTCGGAACTCAGTGACTCTCGTGCGCCATCTGGATGTACACGATCGTGAGCATCATGAAGATGTAGGCCTGCAGCGCCACGATGAGGATGTGGAAGATCGCCCAGCCCACGCCCAGGATCCAGGCGAAGAAGGCGCCCACGATGCCGACCGAGGCCATGAGCCACAGCAGCAGGAAGATGATCTCGCCCGCGTACATGTTGCCGAACAGCCGCAGCGAGTGCGACAGCGGCTTGGAGACGTACTCGACGAGGTTGAAGAGGAAGTTGAGCGGCCAGAGGAACGGGTTCGACCCGAACGGCGCGCAGAAGAGCTCGTGCACGAAGCCGCCCACGCCCTTCACCTTCACCGAGAAGCCGATCATCAGCGCCCACACGGTAAGCGCGAGGGCGAAGGTGGTGTTCACGTCCGCGGTGGGGACGATCCGGAAGCCGTGGTCGAACCCGAAGGCGCCCGTGACGAGCGCCATCCAGTCGGCGGGCAGGAAGTCCATCGAGTTCATGAGGATCACCCACAGGAACACGGTGAAGGCGAGCGGCGCCACGAACTTGTGCGGGTCGCCGTGGAAGATTCCCTTCACCTGGTCGGTGATGAACTCGAAGACGACCTCGACGAATGCCTGCTTCTTGCCCGGGACGCCGGAGGTTGCGTCCTTCACGATCCACCAGAAGAACCCCAGGCCCACGAAGCCCAGCAGGATCGACACGACGAGGGTGTCGACGTTGATCGTCCAGAAGCCGCCGTCACCGATCGGCCTGGAAGCGAAGGTGATGTGGTGCGCGATGTACTCGGAGGGGTTCTGGTACGAGGCGGCCATGCGATCTTCTTCAGTGGTCTGTCTTTTTTTCCCGGGGCTCGCTCACGGCCACCGCCGCGGCGAACACCGCCACCGTGATCACGAACGCCCCGAAGAACGCCGCGTGCACGATGTCCCTGTAGAGCGAGAGGACCAGCATCAGCTGGACCACGATGAGCATGACCTTGATACCCCAGGCCCTGAACATCGTGGCGAGCGCCTCGCCCGCCGTTCTCGCCTCGCCCCGCGTCACGCGCCATCCGTACATGCAGCCCGCCACGATGTTCACGGCACCCCCGAGTGCGGCGGATGCGGCGCCGTCACCACCCCAGAGGATTGCTGCGATCAGCGTGAGTACCGCGGTGGCCATCAACTGCCATCGCAGGACGATGCGGAAGGGCCTGATGCGCGAAGCGAAACCGTTCAATTATAGCGGCTCGCCGAAAGCAGCGTCAAAAAAATACTGCAGCGCAACATGACTACTTGGTGAGGCGCTTCACCAGCCCGTCGAGCTGGTCGAGGCTCGCGTACTCGATGACGAGCGATCCCTTGCCTGCGCCGCGCGGCTTGAGGCGAACGGCGGCGCCGAGCGATTCGCACAGGCTTTCCTGCAGCCGCCGCCCGTCGGCATCGAGCCTGGGAGCCTCGGCGCGAGCGGCCTTGGGAGGACCGAGCGCCGCCTGGACGAGACGCTCGGTCTCGCGGACCGACAATCCCTCGTCGGCCACGCGCCGGGCGAGCTCGACCTGCCGAGCCTTGCCAAGCGCGAGCAACGCTCGTGCGTGGCCCATATCGAGCTTGCCTTCCTGCACCAGCTCCTGCACGGCGCCCGGGAGCTCGAGCAGCCGCAGCAGGTTGGTGACGCCCGCCCGCGAACGTCCGATCGCAGTGGCGACCTGCTCATGGGTAAGGCGGAATTCTTCGATGAGGCGCTTCAGGCCGTTGGCCTCTTCCAGCGGGTTCAAGTCCTCGCGCTGGATGTTCTCGATCAGCCCGATCCCGAGGGCCGCTTCGTCCGGCACCTCCCGTACCACCGCGGGGATGCGCTGCAGCCCGGCCAGGCGCGCCGCGCGCCAGCGCCGCTCGCCCGCGAGGATCTCGTATTGCTCGGGACCCACGGGCCGCACGACGATCGGCTGGATCACGCCGCGCGCCTTGATGGATTCGGCGAGCTCGGCGAGCGAGGCCTCGTCCATGTGGGTGCGCGGCTGGTACTTGCCGGGCCTGAGCGCTCCCACCGGGAGCTGCGCGAGTTCCTCGTCGGCCGGCCGCCTGCCGCCCGAACCTCCGCCCAGCAACGCGTCCAGGCCGCGGCCCAGCCCCTTGTGCCTGCTCACGCGGCCTCCATCACCTTGATGCCGTTTCGCTCGAGCAGCTCGCGCGCGAACTGCAGGTGCGCGGCGGCGCCCTTCGACGCGGGGTCGTGCAGCAGCACGGGCTTGCCGAAGGACGGCGCCTCGGCGATGCGCACGTTGCGGGGGATCACCGTGTCGAAGACCTTGTCGCCGTAGTGGCGCTTGATCTCGTCCGAGACCTGGATGGTCAGCGCGCTGCGCGGGTCGTACATCGTGCGCACCAGCGCCTCGATCTCGATGCGCGGATTCAGGTTCTGCTTCACCTTCCGCAGCGTCCCCACGAGGTCGGACAGCCCCTCCAGCGCGTAGTACTCGCATTGCATCGGGATGATCACGGCGTCGGCCGCCGTGAACCCGTTGACGGTGAGCATGTTGAGCGCCGGCGGACAATCGATCACGACGAACTCGTAGGTGCTCGCCGCCTGCGCGAGCGCCTCGCGCAGGCGGAACTCGCGCTTGTCCACGGCGATCAGCTCGACCTCGGCACCGGCGAGCTCCCGGTTCGAAGGCACGACGTCGTAGCCACCTTCGCTCGCCCGAATCGCCTCGTCCATGCCGTGCTCGCCCAGGAGCACGCCATACACCGTGCGCTCGCATTCGGACTTGTCGATGCCGCTGCCGGTGGTGGCGTTTCCCTGGGGATCCAGGTCGACCAGCAGCACCTTGCGTCCGTAGTGCGCGAGGCTCGCGCACAGGTTCACGGCGATCGAAGTCTTTCCCACGCCGCCCTTCTGGTTGGCGATCACGAATACGCGCGCCATCAGGCAGCCTCCAAAGCGACCAGGTGGCGCTTGGCCTCGAGCATCGGCACCTCGAGCTCGATCACGCCGGCCACGCGATGGGTGGGAGGAACCCGCGCGATCTCCTCGAAGGGATAGACCCCTTTCATCGCGAGCATGCGTCCGCCGGGGGCAAGCAGGTGCGCGGACTGCGCGATGAAATCCTGGAGGTCCGCGAAGGCACGCGAAACCACCACGTCGAAAGGCGACGGCGGTTTGCACGCCTCGACGCGCTCGCAGGCCACGCGGACGTTGGCGAGGCCCAGCTCGGTGCGCGCCTGCTCGAGGAATGCGCACTTCTTGCTGCTGGAGTCCAGCAACGTCACCTCGAGCGCCGGGCGCATGATCGCCACCGGGATGCCGGGAAAACCCGGGCCGCTGCCCACGTCGAGCATCGAGCGCGCTTCTCCGATATGAGGCAGCAGCGAGAGGCTATCCAACACATGCAGGACCACCATCCGGGAGGTCTCGCGAACCGCGGTGAGGTTGTGCACGCGATTCCACTTCGAGACCAACTCCAGGTGGGCGCCGAGCTGGCGACGCTGCCCGGCCGTGGCTTCGATCGCCATGGCAGCCAGTCCCGCCTCGATCGACTGGTCGAGGTTCAAGCGCTCTTCTCCATTCCGGCGCCGCGGCGCTTCAAGTGCACCAGCAGGAGCGAGATCGCGGCGGGCGTGATGCCCTGGATGCGCGCGGCCTGGCCGATCGTCTCCGGCCGCTGCTGGGAAAGCTTCTGTTGCGCCTCCCGGGAAAGCCCCCGAACCGATCGATAGTCCATGTCGGGCGGGATCGGCGTCTGCTCCTGCGCGAGCGTGCGCTCGACCTCGAGCTTCTGGCGGTCGATGTATCCCGCGTACTTGGCGGCGATTTCGACCTGCTCCCGTGCCGCCGGGTCGGATACCGGCTCCGCGCCCAGCCAAGTCAGCAGGCCCTCGAAGTCGGTTTCGGGACGGCGCAAAAGATCGAAAAGCGAGTGCTCACGTTCCAGCGGCTGGCCGAGAACGGCGATCTGCTCGGCCACGGGAATCCGTCCGGGGTGGGCCCAAGTCGACTTCCATCGTGCGGTCTCGCGCTCGATGGCCGCGCGCTTACGGCTGAACGCTGTCCAGCGGCAATCGTCGACGAGCCCCAGGCGGCGGCCGATCTCGGTCAGTCGAAGGTCGGCATTGTCTTCGCGAAGCTGGAGGCGGTATTCCGCGCGACTCGTGAACATCCGGTAGGGCTCGGATACGCCACGCGTGACGAGATCGTCCACGAGCACCCCCAGGTAAGCCTCGTCACGGCGCGGGCACCATCCAGCCTCGCCCTTCGCCATGAGAGCCGCGTTCACCCCGGCGAGCAAACCCTGGGCAGCCGCTTCTTCATATCCCGTCGTGCCGTTGATCTGTCCCGCGAAGAACAGGCCCTCGATCGCCTTGGTCTCTAGCGTGGCCTTGAGGCCGCGCGGATCGAAGTAATCGTATTCGATCGCATATCCAGCCCGCAGCACGTGGGCTTTCTCCAAGCCCGGGATCGAATGAACCACCTCGAGCTGGACGTCGAAAGGAAGGCTGGTGGAGATGCCATTGGGGTAGACCTCGTGGGTCTCCAGCCCCTCGGGCTCGAGAAAGATCTGGTGCGAGCCTTTGCCTGCGAACCGGTGGATCTTGTCTTCGATGGACGGGCAGTACCGCGGTCCCACGCCCTCGATCACGCCGGTGAACATGGGCGAGCGGTCCAGGCCGCTACGGATGATCTCGTGGGTGTGCTCGTTGGTATGGGTGATCCAGCAGCTCACCTGGCGTGGGTGCTGCGAGCGGGAGCCAAGGAAGGAGAACACCGGCTCGGGCCTGTCGCCGGGTTGCTCTTCCAGGCGTGAGTAGTCGATCGTCCGTCCGTCGATCCGCGGGGGCGTGCCGGTCTTGAGCCGCCCAACCGGAAGCCGCAGTTCCCGCAGCCGCGCGGCGAGCGACAGCGAAGGGGGATCGCCGGCGCGGCCAGCCTGGTAGTTGGATAGGCCGACGTGGACGAGTCCGCCGAGGAAGGTACCGGCGGTGAGCACGACAGTGCGCGCCCTGAACCGGGCCCCGATCGCGGTAACCGCACCGGCCACCCGGTCGCCTTCGAGGACCAGGTCGTCGACCGCCTGCTGGAAGATCCAGAGGTTCGGCTGGCTCTCGAGCCGACGACGGATGGCGGCGCGATACAGCACCCTGTCCGCCTGCGCCCGCGTGGCACGGACCGCCGGGCCTTTGCTTGCATTGAGGGTCCGAAATTGGATCCCCGCTTCGTCCGTCGCCTCGGCCATGGCTCCGCCCAGGGCGTCGACCTCCTTCACCAGGTGGCCCTTGCCGATGCCGCCGATAGAGGGATTGCAGGACATCTGGCCCAGCGTCTCGATCGCGTGCGTAAGCAGCAGGGTGCGGGCGCCCGCGCGAGCGGCGGCCAGGGCCGCCTCGGTGCCAGCGTGGCCGCCTCCGACCACGATCACGTCGAAACGCTGAGGAAAATCCATGGAGCCTCTGCGATGAAAACGCCCCGCCGGAAAGGGGGCGGGGCGCGTTGCAATTCTACCGGAAGCGGCATGGTCGCGATGTTCCACGTGGAACCGGAGCACGCCCATGTTCCACGTGGAACGTCACACTTCACTTGCCAATGCAAAAGCGACTGAAGATTTCGCCCAACAGGTCGTCCGGGGTGAATTCGCCCATGATGCGTGCGAGCTCGAACTGGGCAACCCGGAGCTCTTCCGCTTGTAATTCAATGGCTTGCGTGCGCATAGCGCCATCGAGCGCTTCCTGCGCCTCCCGAAGGGCCGCAAGATGCCGCTCCCGGGCGATGAACAGACCCTCGCCATGCGGCCGCCACCCAGCCACGTCCAGCAGCCATTCGCGCAAGGCTTCGAGGCCCGCCCCGGTCTTGGCGGAAACGCGGATGACGGTGTCGCCCGACTCCTCGCTCCGGCCGGCCGATTCACCGGTGAGATCGACCTTGTTCACGACCCTGGCACGAGGCAAGCCGGCCGGGAGGCGAGCGCCCAGGTTCCGATCTTCATCGCTTGCGCCCAGCGCATCCTCGACTAGCAGCGCGGCGCCCGCTTCCTCCTCGATCGCACGCCAGGTACGTTCGATCCCGATTCGTTCGACCTCGTCGCCCGCATTGCGCAACCCCGCGGTATCGATGAGGTGGATGGGCACACCTTCGAAGCTGATGGTGGCGCGAACGTAATCGCGCGTCGTGCCGGGAACGGGCGTCACGATCGCGACGTCCTCGCCGGCGAGGCGGTTGAGCAGGCTCGACTTGCCGACATTCGGCCGCCCCGCGAGGACGACGCTGAGCCCCTCGCGCAGGATGGAACCCTGCCTCGCATCCTCCAGCAGGAAGGCGAGGTCCCGACGCAAGCTGGCCAGACGTTCGCGCTGCCACTGCCGGTCCGCCGGGTCGATCTCCTCTTCGGGAAAGTCGATGCAGGCCTCGACGTGGACACGCAGCTCGGACAGGCCATCGACGAGCGCCTGCACGCGACGTGACAAGACACCCGTGAGCGATCGCACGGCGCTGCGCGCCGCCTCCACGCTTGCCGCGTCGATCACGTCGGCGACGCTTTCGGCCTGGGCGAGGTCGAGCCGATCGTTGAGGAAAGCGCGCCGAGTGAACTCCCCTGGCTCGGCCATCCGCGCACCGAGCTCAACGCAGCGGCGCAACAACTCGCGCATGACGACGGGGCCGCCGTGCCCCTGCAATTCGAGCACGTCCTCGCCGGTGTACGAGCTGGGCGCGGCAAAGAAAATGGCGAGACCTTCGTCGATCTCGGAACCGTCGGCCGCGCGAAATGCCGCATGCGTGGCGAGCCTCGCGGGGGGCAGCGTGCCGATCACCGCCTGCGCCACGGTGCGCGCCGCCGGGCCCGAAACGCGCACGATCCCTATGCCCCCGCGCCCCGGCGGCGTCGCGACGGCGGCGATCGTATCGCCGCCGCCCTTCAGCGCCGGGCCTTGAGCTTCGCCTCGGCTGCGAGCGTTCGGTTGATGTGCCACTGCTGCACGATCGACAGCAGGTTCTGCACGACCCAGTAGAGCACCAGGCCGGCGGGGAAGAACAGGAAGAAGATGCTGAACATGATTGGCATCATCAGCATTACGCGCGCCTGCACGGGATCTGCCGGCTGCGGGTTGAGCTTCGTCGTCACGAACATCGACGCCGCATAGATCACTGGCAGGATGTAGTACGGATCGGGCGCCGAGAGGTCCTTGATCCAGCCGATCCAGGGAGCGTGGCGCAGCTCGATCGAGGCGAGCAGCACCCAATAGAGCGCGATGAACACCGGGATCTGCACGAGGATCGGCAGGCACCCGCCCAGCGGGTTGATCTTCTCCGTGCGGTAGAGCTCCATCATCGCCTGGTTGAGCTTCTGGCGATCGTCCCCGTAGAGGCCCTTCAGCTTCTCCATCTTCGGCGCGAGCACCTTCATCTGCGCCATCGAGCGGCCCGCCTTGGCGTTGAGCGGGTAGAACACCAGCTTGATCAGGATCGTGAGGATCACGATCGCCCAGCCCCAATTGCCCACGAAGGCGTGGATCCACTTGAGCAGCCAGAAGAGCGGCGCGGCGATGATGTGGAGCCAGCCATAGTCGACCACGAGGTTCAGGCCCGGCGCGATCTTCTCCAGCTTGTCGGTTTCCTGCGGCCCGATGTACAGGCCCATGTCGACTTTGCCGCTCGCTCCCGGCGCGACCGGCCCGACCGGGACCACCACGCTCGCTGTGTAGAGCGTGTCGCTCACCTTGCGGGTCTGATACTCGCGCGCAATCCCGGGCTTCGGCAGCCATGCGGACACGAAGTAGTGCTGGATCATGGCGATCCAGCCGTCGTTCGCCCGTTTGGGATGCGACTGCTTGCCCTTGGCGATGTCGGAGTAGTCCACCTTCACGAACTTGGACTCCTCCGTGTATACCGCGGGCCCCGTGAACGTGGTCACCCCCGCGAACGCATTCGTCTGCGCCGCCTCCTCGGAGGGCGGGTTCGCGTCGCGCGTGAACTGGAAGTAGGCCTGTGGCTCGATCGGCTTGTCGCCGCGGTTTGTGACCTCGTAGGCGACGTCGATCTTGTAGCTGCCGCGATGGAAGCGGTACGTCTTCACCACGTCGGCACCGTCGACATCACGGGCAGTGAGGCGCACCTCGACATCGTCCCGACCGGGCTGCAGCTGGTAGTCGCGCGCCTGCGTCGAGTAGAGCGCGCGATGGATCGGCAGCCCCTCGCCTATCAGCCCCGATTGCGTCACGAAGTAGTGCTTCGAATTCGGCTCCATCAGCGTAAGCGGCTTCGTCCGGTCGGTCGCGGAGAAGACCTGGAGCAGCGTCACGCGGCGGATGTCGCCTCCGGCGGTGCCGAGCTCGACCTCGAAGAGGTCGGTCTTGACCGTGATCGCTTCGCCGGCC
>CAMPHL010000070.1 GCA_946885905.1 uncultured Pseudomonadota bacterium
TCCGTGGCGAGCTGCTGGACTACGCGCGGCGCACAGGCGGCACCGTCTTCCACGCTTCAGGCACATGCCGCATGGGAACGGATGCGAACGCCGTCGTGGATCCCGAGCTGCGCGTGCGCGGCATCGAAGGCCTGCGGGTCATAGACGCCTCGGTGATGCCGACGGTCACGTCGGCCAACACGAACGCGGCGGCCCTGATGATCGGCGAGAAAGGCGCCGATCTCGTACTCAACCCCGTATCCACATGAACCGAAGGACACCATGAAACTCACGCTTCGCCGCCTCGTCGTCACCTCGCTGCTCGCGCTCCCGCTGGTCCTGGGCAATGCCCACGCGCAGGGCACCTATCCCAACAAGCCCATCAAGTTCATCGTTCCCTTCCCCGCCGGCGGCATCGTCGATTCGGTCGCGCGCAAGATCGGCGAGAAGCTCTCGGCCAAGTACGGCCAGCCCATCGTGGTCGAGAACCGCGCCGGCGCCGGAGGCTCGATCGGCACCGCCGTCGTCGCGCAATCGGCACCCGATGGATACACGGTGCTCTTCGTCGGCACCGGCTTCACGGTGCTGCCGCTCATGGGCAAGGATCTCGGCTGGAATCCCTCCGACTTCCGCGCCGTGCTGGGTATCGGAAGCACGCCCAACATCGTCGTGGTGAATCCCTCCGTGCCGGCCAAGGACATGAAGGAGCTCATCGCGCTCGCGAAGCAGCGCCCGGAGCCGCTCACCTACGGCTCCCCGGGCCTGGGCTCGAGCCCGCACCTCTCGGGCGAGTTCCTGGCGCAGCAGGCCGGAATCAAGCTCACGCACGTGCCATACAAGGGACAGCCGGATGCCGTCGTCGACCTGCTCGCGGGGCGGATCGACATGATGGCGCTATCGGCCGCGCTCGCCGGGCAGCACATGAAGGCCGGGAAGCTGCGCGCGCTCGCGACCACCGCGAAGAAGCGCATCGTCTCGCATCCCGAGCTGCCCACGGTCGCGGAGGCCGCGAACCTGCCCAACTACTCGGTCGATCCCTTCACCGCGGCCTTCGTGCCGGCGAAGACGCCCGAGCCCATCGTGAAGATGCTCTCGGACGACATGATGGAGGCCCTGCGCATGCCCGACGTGAAGGCGCGCATGGACTTCCTCGGCATGGAGCTCAACCTCCAGCCGATGAAGGAGTTCGACGCGTTCGTCGAGGACGAGATGAAGCGCTGGAAGGTCGTGCTGGACAAGGCCGGGGTCCTGGCCAAGTAGCGCTGCAGGGCGTGCTGCCCCGGCCGGGCTCGACTAGAGCGGCTCGTAAGCGAGGCCGTTCGCCCTGAGCGTGGCGAGGATGTACGCCTTCCACGTCGCGTTCGGAACCCACGCCCGCTGCACTGCCTCCCACGCCCTCTCCGGTGGCTCCTTCAGCGTGATCACGCGGTGCAGGAACACCATCGAGGAGGCGCGCAGGTTCATCTGGCAATGCACCCAGACCTTGCGCGCCTCGAGCGCCTTCATGAGGCGCGTGAAGGCGTCGAAGTCGGCGGCGGTGGGCTTCTCCCAGGCGATGGGGATGTTCACGTAGAGCACCCCCTGGCGCCCGACGATCTTCGGCTCATCCGCGATCGCATCGCCCACGGTCGGAGGCGCGAGGTAGACGACCGCTTCGTAACCTTGTTCCTTGAGCGTCTCGAGGAAGGCGCGCGTGGGCTGCCCGGAAGTCGAGAGCGTCGGCGAGACGTCGACGCGGTTCGGGGTCGGGCCCTCGTGACCCGCCGCGGGCAACGCGACCAGCGCCAGTGCCAGGACCCACGATTTCATGCTCCACCCTCCTCGCCCGATTCTGCCGCCGCCGTGCGAGTGATGCCGTGGGAGAGGAAGACCAGCGCCATCATGGAGCGCAACAAGAGGTGCGCCGCGGCGGGGTTGTGCGCGAGGAATCGTGTCATGGCGGCACGATAGGCCAGCAAGACCGCCGCCGGGCACGCGGGCCGGGGCCGATGACATTTCGTAACTCACCCGGCCGCGGCTGCCTGCGAGCTGCCGAGCAGCGCGCGGTCGAGGCGGCCCGCGCTGTGGCGACCCTCCCCTGTCCCTCCCAAGAGGGGAGCTCAGTAGCGGGCACTGCCAGGCGTGCGCGGGAACGGGATGACGTCCCTCACGTTCGACAAGCCCGTCACGTACGCGAGCGTGCGCTCGAAGCCGAGCCCGAAGCCCGCGTGCGGCACGGTGCCGTAGCGCCGCAGGTCCCGGTACCACGAGTAAGCCGAAGGATCGAGCCCCGTCGCGGCGATGCGGTCGTCGAGCACGTTCAGCCGCTCCTCGCGCTGCGAGCCGCCGATGATCTCGCCGATTCCGGGCGCGAGCACGTCCATGGCCGCCACCGTCTTGTTGTCGTCGTTGAGGCGCATATAGAACGCCTTGATCTCCTTCGGGTAGTTCATGAGGATGACCGGCGCCCCCACGTGCTTCTCCGCGAGGTAGCGCTCGTGCTCGCTTTGCAGGTCCACGCCCCACTGCACCGGGTACTCGAACTTGTGGCCCTTCACGTTCTCGAGGATGCGGATCGCCTCGGTGTAGTCCATGCGCACGAAGGCCTTGTCCACCATCGCCTGGAGCTTCGCGATCACGCCCTTCTCGATGCGCTCCTCGAAGAAGGCCATGTCGTCGGCGCGCTCCTCGAGCACCGCCTTGAAGATGTACTTGAGCAGCCGCTCGGCGAGCGTCGCATTGTCGGCGAGATCCGCGAAGGCGATCTCGGGCTCGATCATCCAGAACTCCGCCAGGTGCCGGCTGGTGTTGGAGTTCTCTGCGCGGAACGTGGGCCCGAAAGTGTAGACCTTCGTGAGCGCAAGGCAGTAGGCCTCGACGTTGAGCTGCCCCGAGACGGTGAGGAACGCCTCCTTGCCGAAGAAGTCCTGCGCGAAGTCGATCCTGCCGTCGGGCCTGCGCGGCGGGTTCGCGAGGTCGAGCGTGGATACGCGGAAGAGCTCGCCCGCGCCTTCGGCGTCCGAAGCCGTGATGATCGGCGTGTTCACCCACACGAAGCCGTCCTCGGTGAAAAATCGATGGATCGCCATCGCGAGGGCGTGGCGCACGCGCGTGGTCGCTCCGATGACGTTCGTGCGCGGGCGCAGGTGGGCTACCTCGCGCAGGAATTCCATCGTGTGGGGCTTGGGCTGGATGGGGTACGTGTCGGGATCGTCGACCCAGCCCACGACCTCCACGGACCTTGCCTGCATCTCGAAGGGCTGGCCCTTCGCGGGCGAGGGCACGATCGTCCCCGTAGCCTCGACCGCACAGCCGGCTGTCAATTTTTGTATTTCGGTGACGTAATTGGGCAGTGAGGCCTGGGCCACGACTTGCACCGGGTGGAAGCAGGACCCGTCCGATACGTGGACGAAGGAAAGGCCCGCCTTGGAATCGCGCCGGGTGCGCACCCAGCCGCGCACCTTGACGGGCGTGTCGGCAGGCGCCTTGCCGGCGAGGATGTCGCGAACCGAGAAGGGTGTCATAAGGCGAATCTTACCTGCGCCGTTCGGCGCTTCCGCGGCGCCGCCCGTCCGCCGTGAGGAACACCCGGGTTGGCATCGTGTCTGCTTTCATTCATGGCTTCGCTGAAACCGTCCCTGCGCCTGTTCGCCGCGCCCGCCCTGCCGCGGGTGCCGCCCGGGGCCATCATCTGGATCTTCGTGGGCATCGTGGCGGCGATGCTGGCGGTCACGTTCTACGGCGTGGAACTCCTCGCCGCGGGGCGCACGTTCATCGCCACCGAGGCGCGCTGGGCCAAGGCCGAGCGCGACGCCGCCTTCTACCTCTCGCGCTACCTGCATTCCGACGTGCCCGAGGACTATCTCGCCTACCAGACCGCCATCGGCGTGATCGAGGGCAGCCGCGCCGCGCGCGAAGAGCTCGCACGGCCCGAGCCCGACATGAACGCGGTGCGCGCCCAGATGCGCGGGGCCGGCATAACCGACGCGGACGTGGACGACCTCGTCTTCATCGCGGGACAACTGCGCAGGCTCGAGCGGTCGCGCTACCTCTTCAACCTTTGGCGCCGGGCCGACGTCCTGCTCGACGAGATCCGCCTCATCGCGCTCTCGGCCCACAACGAGGTGGCCCCGGCAGACGCCCACGAGCGCCTGCAGCGCCTGCACCAGTCCGTCGTGGCGCTCGAGGACGAATTCGCCCGCACGCTGGCGGACATGCAGCGCACCGGGCAATGGATCATCGCCGCGGTCATCCTGATGTTCACGTTCATGCTGCTGATCGCCGGCATCGCCACCTCGCGCCGCTTCCTCGCGCAGCACGAGAGGCTGCGGCGCACGCTGTTCGAGAACGAAAGCCAGCTGCGCCACCTCGTCGAAACGGCGCCCCTTCCGCTGCTCATCGTGCGCGCCACCGACCAGCGCATCCTCTACGCCAATGGCCGCGCGCTCGAGCAGTTCGCGCTCGACCTGGACGCCGCGCTCGGCTACTCGCTCTCCGAGTTCCACGTCGATTCCGACTCGCGCAACGCGCTCGCCGAGGCCCTTTCGCGCCAGGGCCGTGTGCGCGACACCGAGGTGCGGCTGCGCGACGCGCGCGGGCGCGCGATGTGGCTCATGCTCTCGGCCGAGGCCACGCGCTACGGCGGACAGGTGTGCCTGCTGGTTGCGCTCGCCGACATCGACGAGAGGAAGCGCCTGCAGGACGACATGCGGCGCAAGGCGATGCACGACCCGCTCACGGGGCTTCCCAACCGCGCCATGTTCATGGAAGCCCTGGACCGCGCGGTGCACAAGGCACGCCGGCGCAGCTCGCGCTTCTCGGTGGTGTTCATCGACCTCGACCACTTCAAGGAGATCAACGACTCGATGGGCCACCACGCCGGCGACCTCGTGCTCAAGACGATGGCCGACCGCCTTTCCCACGCGGTGCGCGCAGCCGACCTGGTCGCGCGCCTGGCCGGCGACGAGTTCGTGGTGCTGGTCGAGGAGCACGGCGGCCCCGAGGAGGTGATGATCGTCGCGCAGAAGGTGCTCACAGCGCTGCAGACGCCGATCACGATCGATTGGCGCGAGCTCGCCGTCTCCGGCAGCCTCGGCGTGGCGAGCTACCCCGAGGACGGGACCGACGTGGCCACGCTGGTGCGAAACGCGGACACCGCGATGTACCAGGCGAAGGAGCTCGGGCGCAACAACTTCCAGTTCTATTCAGAGGAGAAGAACGAGATCTCGCGGCTTCGCCTGGAGCGCGAGAAACGCATCCGGGGCGCGATCGAGCGCGACGAATTCTTCCTCGAGTACCAGCCGGAGGTCGACGCGGTCACCGGGAAGGTCGTGGCCGTGGAGGCGCTGCTGCGCTGGCGCGATCCGCAGGACGGCGTCCTCGCGCCCCCGGTGTTCATGCCGCTCGCGGAAGACACCGGCACGGCCCTCGACGTGGGCCTCTGGGTCCTCGATCGCGCGCTGGCGGACCTGCGCGCCTGGCAGGAGCAGGGCCTGGACGTCACGGTCGCGGTCAATTTCTCCATGCGCCAGCTGCAGCATCCCGAGCTCACGGATGCGGCGGCGCTGCTCTTCCAGAAGCGCCAGGTGCCGCCCTCCAGCGTGCGCATCGAAGTCCAGGAGCCCACCCTGCTCCAGGACTCCGACGCCATCCCGCGGGCGATCCTCGCCTTCCGGGCGCTGGGCTGCGAGATCGCGATCGACAACTTCGGCACCGGCTACTCGTCGCTCGGCCTGGTGCGCGGCATCCCCGTGCAGGTGGTGAAGATCGACAAGTCGCTGGTGAGCTACTGCCCGAACAAGCGCGAGTGCGCCGCGATCGTGCAGGCCTGCTCGGCGATCTCGCGCAACCTCGGCATCCGCGTGGTCGCCGAGGGGATCGAGAACGAGGAGCAGCTGGCCACGATGCGCTCGCTGGGCTGCGACGGGCTGCAGGGCTACTTCGTGTCGCGCCCCACCGATGCCGCCGGCATCGCCGCCACGATGCGCGCGGCCGCCGAGCACACCCTCTTGGCGTAGCCGATGTCGATGAACTCGTTCGGGCCGTGCGCGTTCGACTTCGGCCCCAGCACGCCGGTCACCAGCATCTGCGCCTTCGGGAACCTGGCGCCGAGCATGCTCATGAAGGGAATCGTCCCGCCCTCGCCCATGTAGGCGGCGGGCCTGCCGAACACTTCGCCGGAGGCCGCATCCATCGCGCCCGCCAGCCACGGCTCGAAGGCCGGCGCGTTCCACCCGGTCGCGCCCTGGTCGTACTCGAAAGTCACGCGCGCGTTGTTGGGCGGGTCCTTCTGCAGCAGCTCCTGCAATGCCGCGGCCGCGGCGGGGCCGTTCACCAGCGGCGGCAGGCGCAGCGAGAGCTTGAGCGACGTGTTGGGCCGCTGCACGTTGCCCGCCGAGGCGATGGCGGGCAGGCCCTCGGCGCCGGTCACGGCGAGCGCCGCGCGCCAGGTGCGGTTGAGGATGAGCTCGACCGGATCCCGGGTCACCGGCTCGGCGAAGAGCCCCGGCTTGGGGTCGCAGCACGTGGCCCAGGGGAAGCGCTTCCAGATCGTCTCGCCGAGGATCTGCGCCGCCTGCTTCGCCTGCGCGACACGCTCGGAGGGCACCTCGCAAGCGAAGGCGCGTTCCTTCACGACGCCGGTGCGCGAATCGTCCACGCGATCGAGCAACTGGCGCGCGAGCCGGAAGGACTCGGGAACGACACCACCCGCATCGCCCGAGTGCACGCCCTCGGTGAGGACCTCGACCGCGAGTGTTCCGTTCACCAGGCCGCGCAGCGACGTCGTGACCCAGAGCTGCTCGTAGTTGCCGGCGCCCGAATCGAGCGCGATCACCAGCGCGACATTGCCCATGCGGGGCGCGAGCGCCTCGAGGTAAGCCGGGAGGTCGTAGCTGCCGCTTTCCTCGCAAGTCTCGATGAGGCCTACGCAGCGCGGGTGCGCGATGCCCTCGGCATCCAGGGCGGCGATCGCCGAGAGCGCGCCGAAGATGGCGTAGCCGTCGTCGGCTCCCCCGCGCCCATAGAGACGCCCTTCCTCGATCACTGGCGTCCACGGGCCCAGGTTCGAGCGCCAGCCGACCATCTCGGGCTGCTTGTCGAGGTGGCCGTAGAAGCACACGGTGTCGCTGCCCTTGCCGGGCACGTCGAAGAAGATGACCGGCGTGCGGCCATCGAGGCGCACGATCTCGAGCGTCATGCCCTTGATGCCCTGGCGCGCAGCCCAGGCGTGGGCTTGCCTGATCGAGGCTTCGATGTGGCCGTGGCGCTGCCACTCCGGGTCGAAGTGGGGGCTCTTGGCGGGCAGGCGGATGTAGTCGATCAGCTGCGCAACGATGTCGTCGTCCCACTGGCGGGAAATTCGGGTGTCCAGCATGGGGATTGCACTCCGGAAGGCGTGCCGTGATTGTACGATGCGGCATGCTCGTGCTCCCGTGGATGGAGATCTTCGTCGGCGCGTACCTCCTGTGGGTTGTGCTCGCCTGCGCCTCGCTGCTGATGGACCGTCGCTCGCCCACGGCAACGCTCGCGTGGATCTTCGCCTTCATCGCGCTGCCCCTGGTCTCGGGCATCTATTACATGGTGTTCGGCCCGCGGCGGCTGCACCGGCGCAAGCGCCGCTACGGCGTCGCCCGCGCGATGGCGGGGAGCGTGTCCGCATACCTGCGCTCCAGCGCCTGCGAGACCAAGCCGCAGCTCTCGCCCGACGCGCAAGGCCTCGCCCACGTAGGACGGCGGCTCATGATGGGCGAGCCCACCCTGGCTTCCGAAGTCGAGCTGCTCGACGACGGCGACGCCAAGGCGGCCGCGCTCGAGAAGGCGTTCAATTCGGCCGCCCACCACATCCATGTCGAGTACTACATCTGGGAGCCCGACCGCGTGGGCGAGCATTTCCGCGACGTGCTCGCCGCTGCCGCCGGCCGCGGCGTCGAGGTGCGCGTGCTCTACGACGCGGTCGGCTCGCCGCGCCTGGACGCGAGGTTCTGGAAGCCGCTCGCCGACAAGGGCGGCGAGGTGCGCCCCTTCAACGCCCTGCGTTTCTCGATCACGCGGCTGCATTTCGCCAACTTCCGCACGCACCGGAAGATCGCGATCTGCGACGGCATCGTGGGCTTCCTGGGCGGCATGAACCTGCACGATCCGGCGGCTCCTACGCGCTCGGGCAAGGACGCGTGGCGCGACCAGCATGTGCGCATCGTGGGCGAGCCGGTGCGCAAGCTCCAGCGCCTCTTCCTGGAGAACTGGACCTATGCGGGCGGGGAGTTCCGCCTCTCCAACAAGACGCTGCCGCTCTATTTTCCCGCCGCCGCGAACTGCAGCGCGGACGCCTATGCCGTGCAGATCGTGGCATCGGGGCCCGACGACGAAACCGCGCCCATGCATGCGTTCTTCCTCGCGGCCATGGCGACCGCGCGCAAGCGCATCTGGATCGAGACGCCCTACCTCATCCCCGACGAGCCCTTCGAGTCGGGTTTGCGCGTGGCGGAGCTGCGCGGCGTCGACGTCCAGGTGATCGTCCCCAGGGAGGGCGACTCGAAGCTCGTGACCATGGCCTCCCGCACGTACTGCCAGTCGCTCGCCAAGGCGGGCATCCCGGTGCACGAATTCGGTCCCCCGATGCTGCATTCGAAGACGATGGTCATCGACGAGACGGTGGCCGTGGTCGGGACCGCAAACCTCGACAACCGCAGCTTCCGCCTGAACTTCGAGGTCGCCGCCGCCTTCTACGACGAGCGCGTGATCCGCCACCTCGCCAGGCGCTTCGAGCAGGATCGGCGCCATTCGCACAAGCTCACCACCAAGCGCCGCAGCCAGATGGTGACGCAACTCCTGGAATCGCTCGCCCGCCTCACCTCTCCGGTGCTCTGATGGTTACGTTTTCTTACTTTTGCGTGAAGGGACTGGGGGCCACCTGCCTCGAGCCCCGTCATCCGCCGCCGGTTCCCGCACGTTACATCTGCATGAAACGAAGCCCCTCCGGACTGCCCCTGCC
>CAMPHL010000071.1 GCA_946885905.1 uncultured Pseudomonadota bacterium
CTTTTCGGGCGCCGTGCGGATGAGCTGGACGAAGGCCGGGCCCATCGCGGGCGTGTATCCGGTCGACTGCCACTCCATCCAGCGGTCGACGTCGGCGCGGGCGCGGGCCTCCTCGGGCCAGAGGCTCGTGGCGCCCGCCTTGCAGGCGAGGTAGCGCACGATCGCGTTCGACTCGTAGAGCACGAAGCCGTCGTCGTCGATCACGGGGACCAGCCCGTTGGGATTCATCCGGAGGTAGGCGGGCGTGTCCACCAGCCCGAACTTCCCGCCGGCGTCGATGCGCTTGTACTCGATGCCCAGCTCGTCGGCGCACCAGACGACTTTCTGCACGTTGACCGACGAGAGCCGGCCCCAGATGGCAAGGCTCACAGGCGATGGTTTCCTATCAGGAGGCGGTCGTACACGGCGTACTGCTCCTCGAGCGCGTCGTCGTCGCCGCGGCGCGCTCGAGGAGCACCTGGGGTCGCGGTCGAACTCGCACACCGCGTAGCCCCCGCTCACGACCCACTCGCCCTCGGAAGCCGCGCCGCAGGAGCGGAAAACGTGCTCGTCGGAATCGTCGAGGCGCACGGCGCGCAGGAGCTTGGGCATGGCCGGTATCATAACCGCCACCATGCCGGCCAAACGCATAGCGATCGTCACGGGCGCCAACCGCGGAATCGGGTTCGAGATCGCGCGCCAGCTCATGTCGCACGACGTGTTCGTGGTCGCGGGCTGCCGCGACGAGGCGAAATGCGCGGATGCGGCCACGCGGCTGCGCAAGGAAGGCGACAACGTCGCCGCGCACGTGCTCGACGTGAACGACACGCCGAGCGTGCGTGCCTTCGTCGATGCGGTGGTGCGCAATGCCGGCGTTCCCACGATCCTGGTGAACAACGCCGGCGTCTTTCCGGAGGAGCGCGGGGCGAAGGTGACCGAGCTCTCGACGGCCTACTGGCGCGCCACGATCGAGACCAACCTCTATGGCCCCGTGCGCATGTGCCGCGAGGTGGTCCCCCACATGCAGAAGATGCGCTACGGGCGGATCGTGAACATCTCCTCCGGGCTGGGACAGATGAGCCGGATGGGCGCGGGCACGCCGGCGTATCGAGTGTCCAAGGCGGCGCTGAACGCGCTCACGATCACGCTCGCCGCCGAGGTCCGCGACAGCGGCATCCTGGTGAACTCGATGAGCCCGGGCTGGGTCAGAACCGACATGGGGGGCGAGGAAGCGCCGCGTTCGGCAGAGGAGGGCGCCGACACCGCGGTGTGGCTCTGCCTGCTGCCCTCGTCCGGACCCACGGGTCAATTCTTCCGCGACCGCGAGCCCATCGCCTGGTGAGACAAGCGCTTCGAATCGCAATCCTGCTCCTCGCGGCCCTCGCGTTCGCGGCGTGCTCGAGCGCGACCTTCACGCGCCTGGCGTACAACAACGCCGCGCTCGCCTACTCGAACCTGGGGCCGATGCTGACCTGGATCGTCGACGATTACGTCGACCTCGACGGGTCGCGCGAGGATTGGGTGCGGGTGCGCATCGACCGCGTCCTGGCCTGGCATCGCACCGAGGAGCTTCCGCGGTACCGGACGTTGCTCGAGACGATGCTTGCCAAGAGCGCGCGTGCCTTCGCGCCCGGGGACATCGCCTCGCACCAGGGCGAGCTGCGAGCCGCCTATCACCGTTTGGTCGCCCAGGTGATTCCCGACACCGCGGAGTTCATCTCGACCCTGGAGGCGGCCGAGGTCGAGCAAATGGAGAGGAAGTTCGCCGAGGACAACCGGCGCTTCGTGCGGGAATCGGTGAAGGGAACCCCCGAGGAGCGCCTCGAGCGGCGCGTCGGGCGCTTCCTGGGGCACCTGGAGAGCTGGGTCGGAAAGCTCACCGCGGAGCAGAAGGCGCTCGTCGTGAGCCGCTATCCGGAGCTTCGGGACGTCTCCGAAGAGCTGCTGGGGGAACGGCGCTTCCGGCAGTCGGAGCTGCTGGCGCTCATACGTTCGAGGCCCACTCGCCCGGCGCTCGAAGCGGGCCTCAGGCGCCTGTTCATCGACACCGACTCGTGGCGGCGCCCCGAGTATGCGGCGAAGCTTCGCGCGCGCGACGAGCAACTGCACATGCTGATCTCGGATCTGAGCGCGACGCTCACGCCCGCGCAGCGCGCCCATTTGCAGAACCGCATCCGCCGCTTCCTGGGCGACATCACGACGCTCACGGCGACGTGAGAACGAAAGCAGACGGTAGGCAGCAGCCGGGGCGAGGCTAGACTTTCTGCTTGAAGTCCTGGGTGGCCTGCACGAGCCGCGAGCGAATGCCCGGCTCGAACGCCGAATGTCCCGCGTCGTGGACGATCACGTACTCGGCCTGCGGCCAGGCGAAGTGCAGGTCGTCGGCCGAAACTATCGGGCACACGATGTCGTAGCGGCCCTGCACGATGGTCCCCGGCACCTTCGCCAGGCGCGACGTGTTGTCGATGAGGAAGTTCGGCGGCAGGAAGATGTCGTGGGTGAAGTAATGCGCCTCGATGCGCGCGAGGCCGAGCGCCACGCGGTCGGAGGCGAAATCGGCCACGAGCGATGGGTTGGGCAGCAAGGTCGAGCAGGAGCCCTCGTACACGCTCCACGTCCTCGCGGCCGGCATGTGCACCGCCGGATCGGGATCGATGAGGCGCTTGTAGTATGCCGCGAGCAGGTCGCCGCGCTCGCCCTCGGGGATGTAGCCCGAGAACGTGCGCCACGACTCCGGGAAGATCGCGCGCAAGCCGTAGAGGAACCACTCGATCTCGCTCGGGCGGCAAAGGAAGATGCCGCGCAGCACGAGCGCCCGGCAGCGCTCCGGATGGTGCTCGGCATAGGCGAGGGCGAGGGTCGAGCCCCAGGAGCCGCCGAACACCAGCCAGCGATCCACGCCCAGGTGCGAGCGCAGCCGCTCCATGTCCTCGATCAATTTCGGCGTCGTGTTGTGGTCCAGGCAGCCCAGGGGTGTCGAGCGCCCCGCGCCACGCTGGTCGAACACGATGATGCGGTAGAACGCGGGATCGAAGAACTGCCGGTGGACGGCGCTCGAACCCGCGCCCGGCCCGCCGTGGAGGAACACCGCGGGCACTCCCCGCGGGTTACCCGACTGCTCGTAATGCATCCGATGTGGCGCGTCGAGCTCGAGGGTGCCCGAGTCGTAGGGTTCGATCGGCGCAAAGAGGGGAAAGAGCGGGGCGTTGGGGACGCGCGAGTCCAGGACCATGGGCCCAAGTCTAAACGCCTTGCGCCGCATCAAGGACCTGCCCCGTCGGCGAGCGGGTAAACTGTGCCGCATTGCAGCAGAAGGGAGCGACCGCTTGGAAGCGATGCTTTACCAGCTGTACGACTGGCAGCGCGCCGCGATGGAGCCCTGGCGGCTGCTCGCGCGGGCCGGCAACGAGATCTACGGCCATCCCGACAGCCCGCTTTCCTACCTGCCCGGCAGCCGCAACGTCGCTGCCGCCTTCGACCTCATGACGAGGCTCACGCAGCGCTACGACCGGCCCGAGTTCGGCATCGACTCGGTTCGGGTGGGCGAGCGCGAGTGCCGCGTGCGCGAGGTCTACGAGCTCGACAAGCCCTTCTGCCGCCTGCTGCATTTCGTGCGGGACGGCGCCCCGGCACAACCGCGTGTCATCGTCTTCGCGCCGCTCTCGGGCCACCATGCCACGCTGCTGCGCGACACCGTGCGCACGTTGCTCGCCGATCACGACGTGTGGATCACGGACTGGCAGGACGCGCGCGACGTCCCGATCGCGTTGGGCCCCTTCCACTTCGACGACTACGTGGCCTACGCGCGCGAGCTCATCGGCCACGTGGGCGCGGGCTGCCATGCGATCTCGGTGTGCCAGCCCACCGTGCCGGTGCTCGCGGCCGTCTCCCTCATGGCGCAGGAAGGCGAGGCGATCCCGCGCACGCTCACGATGATGGGCGGGCCCATCGACACGCGCCGCAGCCCCACCGCGGTCAACAACTTCGCGCGCTACCGGCCGCTCTCGTGGTTCGAGGCCAAGGTGATCCAGCGCGTGCCGATGCGCTATCCGGGCTTCATGCGCCGCGTGTATCCGGGCTTCCTGCAGTTCGCCGGCTTCGTCGCGATGAATCCCGACCGGCACATGGAGTCGCACATGCAGTACTACCAGCACCTGGTCGAGGGCGACGGCGAGAGCGCGGACGCCCACCGCCGCTTCTACGACGAGTACAACGCCGTGATGGACCTGCCCGCGGAGTACTACCTCGAGACGGTCGAGCGCGTCTTCCAGAAGCACCTCCTGCCGCAGGGCAAGCTCGTGGTGGCCGGCACGAAGGTCCGGCCCGAGGCGATCAAGGACGCGGCGCTCTTCACCATCGAGGGCGAGCTGGACGACATCTCCGGCAATGGCCAGACGGAAGCCGCGCAGGGCCTGTGCAAGGGAGTGCCCGAGCGCGAACGCCTGCACTTCCTCGCCAAGGGCGTGGGCCACTACGGCATCTTCAGCGGGCGCAAGTACCGCGAGATGATCTATCCGCGGATCCGGGAGTTCATCGCGAAGCACCAGTAGCCAGGAGCCAGGAGCGAGGCCATGTCCAAGCCCGTCACCCCCCAGGAGATGTTCGACCTCTGGCAGAAGATGGTGAACCCGGGGGCTTATCCGCTGCAGAGCCTGATGTTTCCGGTGCTCGACTCCAGGGAGCTCGATCGCAAGATCGCCGAGCTCGAGGTGGTGGAGCACTGGCTCAAGGCGAACGTGAACATGGTGGCGCTCACGATCAAGTCGCTGCAGTTCCAGCGCGACATGGTCAAGGGCGGCGAGGAGGCCATGAAGGACGCCGGGGAATCGGGCGAGATGCCCAATCCCGCGATGTGGGCCTGGAACATCATGGCCGACGCGGCCAAGGCGATGCCGCAGGCGCCTGCCGCGCCGCAGCAGGAAAAAGGGAAGAAGCGCAGCCGCAAGGGTTGAGCCGCATCCGCCTCGGGAGGGCGATGTTCGTCGGACATTTCGGCGTGGGTTTCGCCGCCAAGCGCCTCGCGCCCCGCGCGGGCCTGGGCTCGCTCTTCCTCGCCGCGCAGCTCCTGGACCTGCTCTGGCCGACGTTGCTGCTCGTCGGCTGGGAACGCGTCGCGATCGCCCCTGGCGTAACCGCCGTCACGCCGCTCGACTTCGAGCACTATCCGATCTCCCATTCGCTCCTGGCCGTCGCCGGCTGGAGCGCGGCGCTCGGGGGCGCGTATTTCGCGATCACGGGGCGGTGGAAGGAAGCGTTCGTCGTGGCGGCGCTCGTCGCCAGCCACTGGTTCCTCGACGCGATCGTCCACCGTCCCGACCTTCCGCTCACGCCGCTGGGGCCCGAACGCATCGGGCTGGGACTGTGGAACTCGCTGCCGGCCACGCTTGCGGTCGAGCTTCCGCTCTTCATCGGCGGCTGCTGGCTGTATGCGCGCGCGACCCGCCCGCGAGATGCGATCGGGCGATGGGGCTTCGTGGGGCTCGTGGCTTTCCTTGCCGTGATCCATGCCGGCAATCTGATGGGAGATCCGCCCCCCAGCGTCACGGCGATCGCATGGGTCGGCCACGCGCAGTGGCTGCTGGTCCTCTGGGCGGCGTGGATCGATCGCCATCGGGAGGCGGCGCCTTCTTCGGCCGGCACCTCGGCGTGAAGTGACTAGCCGAATCGCCCCGCGTCGTAGGGAGAAATGTCGAGGTACGGCTGCTTCCCTTCGACCAGGTCGGCCACGATCTCGGAGGTCGGCGAGGCGGCCGTGAGCCCGACGTGGCCGTGGCCGAAGGCGAAGATCGCGTTGGGAGCGCGGGGGGCGCGGCCGATCACGGGGAGCGAGTCCGGCAGCGACGGCCGGTGCCCCATCCACTTCTCGACCTTGCCGTGCGCGAGTCCGGGCAGCAGGCGCAGGCCGCCGGGCAGCAGGGCCTGCGCGCGCGCATAGTCCGGCGGGGCGGCAAGGCCCGCGAGCTCGACGGTTCCGGCGATGCGCAATCCGTCCTCCATCGGCGTCATGAAGTACTTGCCTTCCCCGGAGCAGATCGGGATGCGCGGCGCGGTGGAAGGCGATTCGAGCATCACGTGGTAGCCGCGCTCCGTTTCCAGCGGGACGGTCGCGCCGAGCCTTGCGGCGAGCGGCTTCGAGTGCGCACCGGCGGCGAGCACGACGTGCTCGGCCACGAACGTTTCACCGTCGGCCACCACGCGGGCCACGCGCCCGTCACGCAGCTCGAAGTCGCGCACGGCCTTGGGCACGAACTTCGCGCCGCCGGCGCTCAACCGCGAGGCGAGGGCGCGCGACAGGCGCAGGGGATTCGGGACGTGGCCCTGCTCGGGCATCACCACGAGGTGCGTGATCGCGGGCGAGAGCGCCGGGTCGAACTCGCGCACGGCGGCCCCTTCGAGCACCTCGATCTTCACCCCGCGATCGGCGCGCAGCTTGCGCCCCAACGCATCCCCGCGGAATGCGGCCTCGCTCTCGTAGGCGAAGGCGTAGCCGTCCTGCCGGATGAGCTCGAGTACGCCCGCCCACGCGGCAAGCGGGCGCCACATCTCGATCGTGCGGTCGAGCAGGGGGTGGAGCGCGTCCGCGATCGCGTTCACGCGCGCGAGCGAGGTCGAGCGGTGCAACCGCCAGAGCCAGGGCGCGACCTTCGCCGCGTAGCCGAAGGGGACCGTGAGCGGGCCCTGCGGATCGAGGAGGTAACCCGGGACCTTCTTCCAGGTGCCGGGCAGCCCCAGCGGCACGCACGAGGCGCGCGAGAGGCATCCCGCGTTGCCGAAGGAACAGCCCTCGCCGGGCCCCGCGGGATCGAGGATCGTGACCTCGTGGCCGCGCATCTGCAGCGCAGCCGCGCTCGCCAGGCCCACCACGCCGGCCCCGACGACGACAACCTTCATGCCATCGGGCCCCGGCCCAGGGCTGCTCGACGGCCGGGGTGACGAGGGTTCAATCCAGCCTGGTCCCGGCGATCTCCGCGACCTTCTTCCACTTGGTGTTTTCGTCGCGCAGGAACTGCGCGAACTCCGCAGGGCTGTTGCCCACGACGTCGAAGCCCAGCTCGACGAAGCGCTTGTGGACGTCGGGCATCGCGAGGATCGCCTTGATCTCGGTGTACATGCGCTGCACGATCTCGGGCGGCGTCCCGGTCGGCGCCGCGATGCCGAACCACTGCACCGCCTCGTAGCCCGGCACGCCGGACTCGTTGAGCGTAGGCAGGTCGGTGAGCGTGGTCGAGCGCTTGGGGTTGGTCACGGCGACGGCCGCGACCTTGCCGGTCTTGATGTGCGGCAGCCACGCCACGGCCGTGCCGAAGGCGAGGTTCACCTGGCCGCCGAGCATGTCGGTCACCATCTGGGCATCGCCTTTGTAGGGGACGTGCAGCATGTCGACCTTGGCCATCGACTTGAAGTACTCGCCCAGCAGGTGCGAGATCGAGCCGTTGCCGCCCGAGGCGAAGGTGAGCTTGCCGGGGTTGCCTCGCGCGTAATCGAGCAGCTGCTTCGTGTTGCGGATCGGCACGCTGGAGTGCACCACGACGATGATGTCGGCCGTGCCGAGGAGCGTCACCGGCGCGAAATCGCGCGTGGGGTTGTACGGCAGCTTCGTGTACACCCAAGGGGCGATGGCCATCGTGCTGCTCGTGCCGACGAGGAACGTGTAGCCGTCGGGCGCCGACTTGGCGACGAAGTCGGAGCCCAGGCCGCCGCCCGCGCCCGGCTTGTTCTCGACCACGACCGGCTGCCCGAGGCGCGGGGTGAGCTTCTCGCTCACGATGCGCGCCACCGTGTCGGTCGAGCCGCCGGCCGTGAACGGCACGACCAGCTTGACGGGCTTCGACGGCCACGACTGCGCCTGCGCTGCGAGCATGCAGGCGATGCCGGCCACGCCCACGAGGAGCGCGGCGGTCCTGTTGATGGCGGACGATCTCATTTCCAGACCTCCTTGAGCACGCGGATGAAGTTGCCGCCGAGAAGCTTCTCGATGCGGGCGGCGCCGTAGTTGCGCTTGAGCATTCCTTCGACGACGTGGGGCAGCTCGGCGCGGGTCCTGAAGCCGATGAGGCCCAGGCCGTCGTACTTCTTGCCCTGGGTGACCTCGGGGTAGTACCAGGGCGTGGCCCAGTTCACCTTGGTCTTGCCGTCGAACCAGTCGGTGGCGAAGGTCACGTGGTCCTCGCCGACCAGGTCGATCGCGTAGTCGAAGTGGTCGAGATAGTCGTCGAGCGTGGGTTGGCGCTCGGACCGGATGAAGGGCGAAAAGGTCGTGATCCCGATGGTGCCGCCCTTGTCCGCGACCGCCTTCATCTGCTCGTCGGTCACGCAGCGCGGGTTCTCGGTGATCTTGCGCACCGCCGTGTGGGAGATCACGATGGGCTTGCTCGAGCACCTGGCCGCGTCGAGCGTGGTCTGGATGCCCACGTGCGCGCAGTCCACGACGATGCCCAGGCGGTTGCACTCGCGCACCACCTGCATGCCGAAGTTGGTAAGGCCCCTGTTCTCGGGCTCGAGGCAGCCGTCGCCCACCCAGTTGCGCTCCATGTAGGTGAGCTGGAGCGTGCGCAGGCCCAGCTTGTACAGGATGCGGATGCGCTCGCGCTCCTGTTCGATCCAGGAGGTGTTCTGCACGCCGAAGATCACGCCGAGCTGGCCGTTCTTCTTGGCTTCGTAGATGTCGTCGACACGCTCGACATGGCGCACCTTCGGGCTCATCTCGAAATTGAGCAGGTTCTCGTAGACGGCGTTCAACAGGCGCGGGTACGAGGGCGAGTACGAAGGCTCGGAGACCAGGCACGCGTGCAGCACGTTCCAGTTCATCGCGACCATCTTCTCCTCGTACGTGCCCTCGGCGACGTAGGGCGTGGGATGCACGACGGCGCCGCCGAGGGTGTCGATCACGATGGACCGGTCGAGGATGCGGCGGGCTTCGGCGGAAACGGCGGGGGCGGAGGC
>CAMPHL010000072.1 GCA_946885905.1 uncultured Pseudomonadota bacterium
CCTCAGTGGCGCCGGCAGCGACGCCGCATGGCGCTCGAACATGGCGAGATGCTCTGTCCTTCACTCGTACTTGAGCGCTCTTCCATGATACGCCACATACTCGCCGTTCCTCGCCTGTGGAGCGATCCAGAACTTGCCGCCGCGAAGCTCGGCAAGCCCTTCGTGGTGGACAACAAGCCCGGAGCCGGAGGCATGCTCGGCACCGACGCGGTGGCCAAGGCATCGCCCGACGGCCAGACGATCGGCATCTCGATCGCCGGACCGCTGGCGGTGAACACCCTGCTCTACAGGAAGATGCCCTACGACCCCGCCGAGCTGGCGCCCGTCACCATCGCGGCCACGCAGGCGAGCGTCGTGGTCGCCTCGCCCTCGCTCAACGCGGGCTCGGCTGCGGAGCTGGTGCAACTGCTCAAGGCCAACCCGGGCAAGTACAACTACTCCTCGATGGGCGCGGGCAGCATCTCGCACCTCGCCATGGAAGCGCTCGCGGCGCGCTCGGGAACGCAGATGGTGCACGTCCCGTACGCCGGATCGGGCCCCGCGGTCGCGGCCCTGCTCGCCGGCGACACCCACCTCGCCGCCCTTCCGGCCGCGTCGGTGATGAGCCACATCAAGGCGGGAAAGCTGAAGGCGCTCGCGGTGGCTACCGAGAAGCGCTCGCCGGCGCTGCCCGACCTTCCCACCCTGCGCGAGGCCGGGATCGAGAACGTCTTCGCCGATGCCTGGATGGGATTCGTCGTGCCGGCGCGCACCCCCGATGCGCTGGTGGCCCGCATCCACGACGAGATCGGCAAGGTCCTCGCCGAGCCCGGGGTGCGCGAAAAGCTGCGCGCGCATTACATGGACGTAGTGGCCAACACGCCCGCCGAATTCCGCGCGGCGATGAAGGCCGACGTCGAGCGGTGGAAGCCGGTGATCGAGCGTAACGCCATCAAGCTCGACTGATGATCCGAGAACCGGAGCGGCGCACGCCGCTCTTCGGCGAGTTCGACGTCGTGGTGCTGGGCGGCGGGCCCGCGGGCATCGCGGCGGCGGCCTCGGCGGCGCGCAACGGCGCGGATACGCTACTCGTGGAGCGCTACGGATTCCTCGGCGGCATGGGGACCGCGGCGGGCGTGACCAACTTCTGCGGCCTGCACGCGAACGTCCACGGGGAGCATCGGCGCGTGGTGCACGGCGTCGTGGACGAGCTGCTCGATCGCATGCACGCGCTCGACGGCCTTTCCGAGCCGCACCTGGTGCTTGGGCGCATCCACGCACAGGCCTACGACATCTCGGCATACAAGTGCGCCGCCGACGCGCTGCTCGCGCAGGCGGGCGCGCGCACCCTGTTCCACGCGACCGCCGCGGGCGTGGTGGCGTTTCCCTCGGGGATCGATTGCCTCCTCCTGGAGACCCGCTCCGGGCGGCGGGCCGTGCGGGCACTCGCGTTCATCGATTGCTCTGGGGACGCGGAGCTTGCCCACTGGGCCGGCGCCCCGCTCGAAAAGGGCGATGCATCGGGGGCACTGCTTTATCCCACGATGATGTTTCGCGTGGGCGGCGTCGACAACGCGCGCGCGGGCGATGCGTGGCGCTCGATCCCCTCGCTCATGGAAGAGGCCGAGCGTTCGGGCGAATTCCGCTTTCCGCGCAAGGGCGCGATCGTGCGGCCGCAGAAGCACGAGGGCGAATGGCGCGTGAACGTGACGCAACTGCGCAACGCCGACGGCAGCGCCGTGGACGGCACCGACGCGGCGGCGCTCTCCGCCGCGGAAATCGAGGGACGGCGCCAGGCCGTCGAATACCTGCGCTTCCTGCGCGCGAAGGTCGCCGGCTTCGAACGCGCCTACCTGCTGGAACTGGCTCCCCAGGTGGGCATCCGCGAGACGCGGCGCCTGGCCGGCATGTACCAGCTCGCGCGCGAGGACGTGCTCGGGTGCGCGAGCTTCGAGGACAGCATCGGCGTGAACGCGTGGCCGGTCGAGAACCATGTCGCCGGCGATGTCCGCTGGGAATGGCCCGCGGAAGGATCGCGCGGTTACAACCAGATGCCCTTCCGCATGCTCGTGCCGCGCGCGGGACCACCCAACCTCCTCGTCGCGGGCCGCTGCGCCTCGATGACGCACGAGGGCCAGTCGGCCGCGCGCGTGAGCGGAGGTTGCTTCGTGATGGGACAGGCCGCCGGAACCGCGACCGCCTGCGCGATGCGCGGCGACATCGCGCCCCGGGAGGTGCCCTACCTGGAGCTGCGCGGCGCCCTCGCGCGCGACGGCGTCTTTTTAGGCTGAAGCGCGCCCTACGTGCGCCAGCCCGGATCGAGCCGGTCGAGCTTCCTCAGGATTCCGGGCCAGGCGATGTTGCCGCCGGCCTGCCTCAGCACCACCTTGGCCGCCTTCTGGATGCCGTCCACGATCGGCCTGGGCACTTCGACCAGCTCGCCGCCGCCCGCCTGCGCGCGAACTTGCACCTCGCACGCCTTCTGCAGGATGTACATGTAGAGGAAGGCGTCGGCCACGCTCTCCCCGCATGTGAGCAGCCCGTGGTTGCGCAGGATCATGTTGTGCCGGTCGCCCAAGTCGCGCACGAGCCGCGCCTTTTCCTCCGGGTTGAGGGCCACCCCTTCGTAGTCGTGGTACGCCAGGTTCGACAGCGGGAAGAGCGATTGCTGCGAGATCGGCCGCAGCCCTTCCTTCTGGCACGAGACCGCCACGCCCTCGATCGTGTGCAGGTGGATCACGCAGGCCGCGTCCTCGCGCGCCTCGTGCACGGCGCTGTGGATCGTGAACCCGGCGGGGTTGATCTCGAAGGGCGAGTCCATCACCTTCTCGCCCGTGAGGTTCACCATCACGAGGCTGGAAGCCGTGATCTCCTCGAACATCATCCCGTAGGGATTGATGAGGAAGTGATGGCCCGGACCGGGCACGCGCGCCGATATGTGCGTGAACACCAGGTCGTCCCAGCCGTACATCGCCACGGCGCGATAGGCGGCCGCGAGGTCGGTGCGCATCGCCCATTGCTCGGGGGATACCCGGGCCTTGACGGAACGGATCAGCGCAGGGTCGGCGTGCATAATTGGCCATTATGATCAAGATCGACCGCATCGACCACGTCGTCCTCACCGTCTTCGACATCGAGCGCACCATCGACTTCTATTCGCGCGTGCTCGGCATGGAGCCGGTCACGTTCGCGGGTGGGCGGCGCGGGCTCTCGTTCGGGCGGCAGAAATTCAACCTGCACCAGGCCGGGCGCGAGTTCGAGCCCAAGGCCCTCAGGCCCACGCCGGGCGCGATGGACTTCTGCCTTGTCACCGAGACGCCGCTCGCCGAGGTGATGGACAGCCTCGAGTCCAACGGCGTGGCGATCATCGCCGGGCCGGTGGACAAGACCGGCGCCACGGGGCCCATCGAGTCCGTGTACTTCCGCGATCCCGACGGCAACCTGGTCGAGGTGTCAAACTACGCAGCGAAATGACCCTTCCCGACCTCGCGGCGATCCGCAACGATTACGCGCTCAAGACCCTCGACGAGACGCAGGTCGATCGTGACCCCCTGAAGCAATTCGGGGTCTGGATGGTGGAGGCGATCCACGCCCAGGTGCCCGAGGCCACGGCGATGCACCTTTCGACGGTCGCCGCCGATGGCAGGCCTTCGGGCCGGATCGTGCTGCTGAAGGGCGTCGATGCCCGCGGCTTCGTGTTCTACACGAACTACGAAAGCCGCAAGGGCCGCGAGCTCTCGGTCAACCCGGCGGCGGCGCTCACGTTCATGTGGAAGGAGCTCGAGCGCCAGGTGCGCATCGAAGGCGAGGTGGAGAAAGTGACGCCCCGGGAATCGGACGAGTATTTCGCCACGCGGCCCTTGGGGTCACGAATCGGCGCCTGGGCGAGCCCCCAGAGCACGGCCATCGCGGACCGCGCGTGGCTCGAGCAGCGCTGGGAGGCGCTCACGGCACAGCACGGCGAGACGCCGCCGAGGCCCGCGCACTGGGGCGGCTATCGCCTGAAGCCGGCCTACATCGAGTTCTGGCAAGGCCGCCGCAGCCGCCTGCACGACCGCGTGGCCTATGCCCGGGAAGGCGAGGGGTGGAAGATCTCGCGCCTGGCTCCGTGACGAAGGTCCTGGAATTCGCGCCGCCGGCGGCCGCGGCGCAACCCCTGTCGGGCGCGGAGCTGCTCGCTTCGTTGCGCTCCGCGCTCGCGCCATGGAAGCCGGGCTCGCCGTTCTGGATCTTCGCGTACGGCTCGCTCATGTGGAACCCGGAGTTCGCCTGGGATGCGCGCCACGTGGCCACCATCCGCGGCTACCACCGTTCCTTCCGGATCTGGTCGCGCATCAACCGGGGAACGCCCGAGAACCCCGGGCTTGTCCTTACCCTGGAGTGCGGCGGCAGCTGCCGCGGGCTCATCTACCGCATCCATCCCGACCGCGTCGAGGAGGAGATGGAGCGCATCTGGAAGCGCGAGATGACCTTCGGCTCCTACCGGCCGAAGTGGCTGAGCTGCGTGGTCGGCGAGGAGTCGTTCAAGGCCCTCGCGTTCACCGTGAACCGCCAGTGCTCGGGATATGCCGGCCGCATTCCGCTGGATGTGGTGGTCGAAGCGATCGCGAGCGCCCGCGGGCGGTACGGACCCGCGCACGACTACCTGTTCAAGACCACCGAGACGCTTCGCGAGCACGGCATCCGCGACGAGCGCGTGGAGCACCTCGCCGGGCTCGTGAGGCAGCGTCTGGCGGGCGCCGGCTAGCGCGCTTCGTGCGCCCGCGCGTCGCGCTCGTAGGGCGAGTCGCGATAGCCGTGGCGCATCAGGTCGGGGATGTGCGCGGCGAGGAAGGGCTCGATCCCGCCCGCCTGCTCGTACTGCGCGACGTGGCGCAGCTCGTGGCGCAGCAGCCGCATGTCGCCTTCGGCTCCGCGCTTGATCAGCACGGCGTAACCCAGCGTCATCCCGTCGGCGGCCTGCGGCATGAGGCCGATGCGGCCGGCCGCGGTCGTGAGCACCGGATCATGCGGCGCGGGGAGTGCGTCGACCACATGGACACGAACCTTCGCGGGATCGCGAACCCCGACCGCGCGCGCCAGGGCGGCCTGGGCGGAAGTGAGCTCCGCGCCCAGCGCGAGCGACCGGCTCGACTGGGCCTCGGCCCAGCCGGCGGCCAGCGTGGCGACGGCCTCGAGGTCGGCCGCCTTCGCGCAAAGGATGGTCATGCTCGCGGCCAGCGCGAGCAACAGCTTGCTCATCGTGGATCCCCTTCGACGTCCCTCGTAGGACTCTACCGACAACGTCGGGGCGATTGGCGCCGGGCGGATGCTCCTTTCGGAGCAGGCTGGCGGAGTTAACCGCGGATTTTGGCGCCCGCCTCCGCGAGAAGCTCGCGCAGCACCGAGCGGTGGCAGCGGGACTCGTCCTCGCAGTAGCACCCAACCGAAAAGTCGGCCTCGCGGGACAGCAGCGCGAGGACTTCGATCGTGCGGGCGCTCTCGGGCGCTGCCATCTCGGCCCGGTAGGCCCTCGCGAACCGCTTCCACTGCGCCGGCGTTTCCGCGGCGAGGCCCAGCTTCATCGTTGCGACGCTGGGGGCGAGATTGGGGTACCAGACGTCGTAGAAGTCGCGCTTCGCGAACTGGCTCCTGGGCACCCCGCGCGGGGGCCTGCGCACGGTCCCCAGCCGCGGGCCCTCGTCCGGCAGCCGGGGTGTGCCCAGGCGAACGATGCGCACGGCCATGGCTAGCGGAGGTCGTGCGCGAACATCGTCACCCTCCCTGGGACACTTCGCGGCGCAACGCCGTCACCTCGATCTCGATCCTGATGCGGGGATCGAGGAGGTCGGCCGAGAACATCGTCGCCGCGGGACGCACGTCGCCAAGGTACTTGCGCAGGACCGGCCAGCATTCGGCAAACTCGTCCGCCTGGGGCAGGATGTAGTGCACACGCACGACGTCCGCGAGCGTGGCACCGGCCTGCGACAGCGCGGCCTCGATGTTGCGGAAGCACTGCTCGCACTGCGCGACCACGCCGTCGGCGAGCGTCATGGTCGTGTAGTCGAAGCCGGTGGTGCCCGAGACGAAGATCCAATCGCCCTGCACCACCGCGCGCGAGTAGCCGATGTCCTTTTCGAACGTGGAGCCGGAGGAGATGAGGCTGCGGGTCATGCGCGGCTCTCGGGCTTGGCGAATCCGCGCTTGCGCATCAACGCCTCGATGCCGGCATCCTTGCCCCTGAAGGCCCGATATCCCTCTTCCGGATCGCGCGTGTTGCCGGCCGCGAAGACGTTCTCCAGCAGGCGCGTGGCGACCTTCTTGTCATAGGCGCCGCCCGCCTCGGTGAACGCCTCGAAGGCGTCGGCCGAAAGCGTGTCCGCCCAGAGGTAGCTGTAGTAGCCCGCAGAGTACGAATCGCCGCTGAAGAGGTGGCCGAAGTGCGGCAGGCGGTGGCGCATCACGATCTCGCGCGGCATCCCGATCGCCTCCAGCGCCGCGCGCTCGAAAGCGGCGATGTCGCGCGCCTTCTCCGGCTCCAGGTGCAGGCGCATGTCCACCAGCGCGCTCGACAGGTACTCCACGTTGTCGAAGCCCTTGTTGAACTTCGAGGCGGCCTCGATCTTCGCCAGCAGCGCCTCGGGCATGGGCTCGCCGGTCCTGCAGTGGCGCGCGAAGCGATTGAGGACCTCTCGCGTGGGCAGCCAGCTCTCCAGCAGCTGCGAGGGGAACTCCACGTAGTCGCGATCGACGTTCGTGCCCGACAGCGACGGATAGCGCACGCTCGAAGCCAGGCCGTGCAGCCCATGGCCGAATTCGTGGAAGAGCGTGACGGCGTCGTCCCAGCTCACCAGCACGGGCTCCCCGGGCGCGGGCTTCATGTAATTGCAGTTGTTCGACACGATGGTGCTCACGTCGCGGTCGAAGCGCTCCTGGTTCCGGTATGCATTCATCCACGCGCCCGACTCCTTGTGCGGGCGCGCGTAGGGGTCGAAGTAGAAGAGGCCCACGTGCTTTCCGCCCCGGCGCACCTCCCAGACGCGGATGTCGGGGTTCACGACCGGGACGCCCTGCACTTCCTCGAACTCCAGGCCCAGGAGCTCGCCCGCCACCCAGAACATCGCCTCGCGCAACTTGTCGAGCTGCAGGTAAGGGGCGACCTCGTCGTTGTCGATCGAGTAGCGTTGCTTGCGGACCTTCTCGGCGTAATAGCGGTAATCCCACGGCTCGATCCGGATGCCATCCCCCAGCCGGTCGGCGAGCGCCTGCATGTCGGCGATTTCCTCCTTCGCGCGCGCGAGGGCCGGCTTCCACAGGGCCTGCATGAGCTCGATGGCCCGCTCGGGCGTGCGCGCCATGCTCTTCTCGAGGCGCCAGTGCGCGTGCGTCGGATAACCCAGCAGCCTCGCGCGGTCGTGCCGCAGCCGAACGATCTCGCCGATGACGGCCTTGTTGTCGTGGGCGTCGTTGTTGTCGCCGCGGCTCACGAACTCGCGCCACACCTTCTCGCGCAACTGCCGGTTCGAGGCGAGCGTGAGCAAGGGCTCCACCGAGGAGCGCGTGTTCAGGATCGCCCACTTGCCTTCATGGCCGCGGGCCTTCGCCTCGGCGGCCGCGGCGCCGCGCGGCGCCGCGGGCAGCCCTCCGAGCTCGGCTACCGAATCGACCAGCAACTATCGGCCGTCAACGGCGCGGACGTTCAGGCTGAACAGCGTGTAGAGGCTAGCCAGGCGCTGGTTGATTTGCGCGAGCTGCTTCTTCGCATCCTCCTCCAGGCGCGCCCCGGTGCGCACGAAGTCGGTGTACTTGTCCCACGCGAGGCGCTGCTGCTCGGCGTCGAGCTTCGCGCGCTCGGGTCCCTCGTATGCCGCGGCGATGCGCTTGAACAGGCGCGCGTTCTGCACGATCCGGTCGCGGTGCGCGGCGAGCTTCGGCTCCATTTCGCGCTCCACCTCCTGGAAGTCGGGCGTGCGCATGGTCGAGGCGAAGACGTTGTAGACCGCGCCCACGCGATCCAGCGTGCGGCCGGCGCGCTCCAGCGCGGCGAAGGTGTTCTCGAACGTGGGCGTGGCCGGGTCGGCGGCGATGCGCTCGATCTCTTCCAGGTGCTCCGCCATCGCCGTTTCCAGCGCGGGCTTGAAGTGCTCGACCTTCACGCGGTCGAAGGGCGGGACGCCGCCGAAGGGGCCGGTCCACTTCGGAATCAGGGGGTTGGACATCACTTCTCCTTCAGAACACCAGGGCGGGAACACGGATGAAACGGATGAATCGGATGAACACGGATAAAGGCTGAACTTCGTGGCTGCGTTTACCGCAGGCACGGAGCATTCATTGGTTTATCCGTGTTCATCCGATTCATCCGTTTCATCCGTGTTCCGCATTAGACCCGCGCGCGGGCATCCACACGAGCGACGCGCGAGAGCAGGTAATCGACTTCGGCGCGCGCCGCGGGCGAAAGCGCCGCGCCGGGCTTGCGCAGCGTGTCCGAGGCGATGATCCCGCGGCGCATCATCACGTACTTGCGCACCGCAAGGCCGGGCCCCGGCTGCTGCTCGTAGCGGATCAGCGGCAGGTGCGCGTCGAACAGATCGTGCGCCTCGTCGCGCTTGCCGGCCTTCGAAAGGTTCACCACGTCGACCAGCATGTCCGGGAAGCAGTAGCCGGTGTTCGCACCGTCGGCCCCGCGCTCCATCTCGAAGTCGAGGAAGAGCGCGTTGTTGCCCACCAGGATCGGCAAGGGCCGCATCTCGCCGGACTTGACCCACGCCTTGAGCTGCGAGATCTTGTCCAGGCCCGGCCAGTCCTCGTGCTTGAGGAACCAGCAGGAGGGATTGTCCGCATGGATGCGCTTGATCACGCCCGGCGCCATCTGCACCGAGAACGTGAGCGGGTAGTCCTGGATCACGAAGGGCACGTCCGCGCCGATCGCCTCCGACGCCTGCTTGTAGTAC
>CAMPHL010000073.1 GCA_946885905.1 uncultured Pseudomonadota bacterium
GCTCGTCCTCGTGCACCACAGCGAGGTCGATGGCCTCCGCGCGATGCGCGGCATCGGTCGGGCGCGGCGCGAGAACCACGTCGACGTGCTCGCCGCTCTTCACCTTGAGGCTCGCCTGCGCCTGGCGCCCATCGACGAGCACGTGGCCTTCTTCGATCAGCCGGGCGAGGCGGCTGCGCGACTCGTCCGGCAGCAAACGCGCGAGCGCCAGGTCGAGCCGCTGCCCCGCGAGCTCGAGCGGAATCACCAGTTTCGGCACGGGGAATGCGAGGGGCAGCGCGGTATAATTCGCGCTACTGGAAACGCGGGTTTCGACATGGGCAGAAGTGTAACGGCATTGGCTTGCGCGCTCGTCGCGCTCTCGCTCACGGGCTGCGGGCTGTTCAAGGACAAGCACGCCGACAAGGCGAGCTGGGGCGCCGTGGACTACTACAAGGCCGCGAAGGAGGAGTTCGACAGCGCCAACTGGCAGGCGGCGATCAAGCTGTTCGAGGAGCTGGAGGCGAAGTACCCGTACGGCCGCCACGCGCAGCAGGCGCAGCTCGAGACCGCGTACGCGCAATACAAGATGGGCGAGGCCGCCTCGGCGATCTCCACGATCGACAAGTTCACCAAGACCCACCCCAACCACGAGAACCTCGACTACGCGCTCTACCTGCGCGCGCTGGTGAACTTCAAGGAGGACCTGGGCCCCTTCACCCGCATCGCGAGCCAGGACCTCGCGGACCGCGATCCCAAGGCGGCGCGCGAATCCTTCGAGGGCTTCAAGGAAGTCGTCACGCGCTTCCCCGACAGCCGCTATGCGGAGGACTCGCGCGAGCGCATGGCCTACCTGGTCGAGGCGCTCGCGCGCCACGAGATCAAGGTGGGCCGCTACTACCTCGCCCGCGGCGCCTGGCTCGCCGCGGCCAACCGCGCGCAGGGCGCCATCCTCAGGTTCCCGAACTCGCCCATCCACGAGGACGCGCTCGAGATCATGGTCGAGGCCTACGACCGGATGGGGCTCACCGCGTTGCGCGACGACGCCCGCAAGGTGCTGGCGAAGAATTTTCCGGCCGAGCGCATGGCGAAGGCCGGCCAGAACCGCGCGAAGCCCTGGTACAAATTCTGGGGCGACTGAAGTCCCCTTTACGCGCCGATCGCCCGGGTCCTTCCCGAGAGGCGGCCTTCGCTTCAGGGGAGTGAAACTTCGAGATTTGGGCGTCGACATCCCGACTTCCCCGCCTCTCGAGAAGGGCAAGGGCTCGCTGGGGCTGCATCACACAACTCACCAGCCCGGCAGAATTTCGCGGTCCGAGCCCCTTGAGTGGGTGAGGCGCGGCCAGGCAGGCAATGGTTCTGGCGTAGCGCCGAGCGTCACCACCCCATAGATCGGATCGGGGCCGAGTCCTGGAGACGGGAGCGCTCGTGCCGGCCCGGGGCCCTTCTCGATTGGCGGGACGCTCGAGACGTCGCTGTCCAAATCTCGTAGTTTCACTCCCCCGAACCGAAGTCCGCCACCTCGAGAAGCGGCCCCGGGCCGGCACGGCGTTGAAGTGCCTACCCCGCCAGGGATTTAAGCAAATCCGCCTGCGCGTTCACCGCCTTCTTCCGCCCGCGCTTCACGCGCTTGAAGGATCCGTCCGGCTGCATCTCCCAGGCCTGCACGTTGTCGTCGAGATAGGCCTTCAGCCCCTCCTTCACGATCCGCCGGCGCGCCTTCGCGTCGAGTATCGGCACCGCGAGCTCGATGCGCTTGAAGAAATTGCGGTCCATCCAGTCCGCGCTCGAGATCATCACCTCGGCCTCGCCGCCGTTCCTGAAGTGGAACAGGCGCGTGTGCTCGAGGAAGCGCCCGACGATCGAGCGCACGCGGATGTTCTCGGACAGCCCCTTCACGCCCGGGCGCAGCGCGCAGACGCCGCGCACGACGAGGTCGACCTTCACGCCGGCCTGCGAGGCGCGGTAGAGCGCGTCGATCACCTGGGGCTCGAGCAGCGCGTTCATCTTCGCGATGATGCGCGCCGGCTTCTTCGCCTTCGCGAACCGGGCCTCGTTCTCGATCGCCTCCAGCGTGCGCTGGTGCATGGTGAACGGCGCCTGCCACACGTGCTTGAGCTTCGTCACCTTGCCGAGCCCCGTGAGCTGCTGGAAGACGTCGTTCACGTCCGCGCAGATCGCCTCCCGGGAGGTGAGCAGGTCGAAATCGGTATAGAAGCGCGCGGTTCGCGGGTGGTAGTTGCCCGTGCCCACGTGGCAGTAGCGCACGAGCCTGCCTTCTTCGCGCCGCACCACCATCGACATCTTGGCGTGCGTCTTGTGGCCGACCACCCCGTAGACCACGTGCGCGCCCACCTCCTCGAGGCGCGCCGCCCAGTTGATGTTGGCCTCCTCGTCGAAGCGGGCCATGAGCTCGACCACGACGGTGACCTCCTTGCCTTGCTTCGCGGCGTCGATCAGGGTCCGCATGATCACCGAGTCGATGCCCGTGCGGTACACCGTCTGCTTGATCGCGACCACCTGCGGATCACGCGCCGCCTCGCGGATGAACTCGATCACCGGCGTGAACGACTGGAACGGGCGGTGCATCAGCACGTCGCCCTTGCGGATCGTCTGGAAGAGGTCGCGGCCCTTGGCCACGCTCTTGGGAAGCCCCTGCTGGAACGGCGGGTACTCGAGGTCCGGCCGGTTCACCTGGTCGATGACGCTCAGCATGCGCACGATGTTCACCGGCCCCGCGACCACGTAGAGGTCGTCGCCCTGCAGCCCGAACTGGCCGAGCAGGAACCGGGTCATCGACTCCGACATGTTGTCGGCCACCTCGAGGCGCACCGCGTCGCCGAAGTGGCGTTGCGGCAATTCGCCCTGGAGCGCCTGGCGCAGGTCCTTCACCTCCTCCTCCTCGACGAAGAGGTCGGAATTGCGCGTGACCCTGAACTGGTAGCAACCCTGGACGCTCATCCCGGCGAAGAGCTCGGCCACGTGCTGGTGCAGGATCGAGGTGAGGAAGATGAAGTCCGTGGGGCCCTGGGCGACGTTCCTGGGCAGCGGGATCACGCGCGGCAGCACGCGCGGGGCCTGCACGATCGCGGCGCGGGAATCCCGCCCGAAGGCATCGCGCCCCTCCAGCTCGACCGCGAAGTTGAGCGACTTGTTGAAGACGCGGGGGAACGGATGCGCGGGATCGAGCCCGATGGGCGTGAGCACCGGCATCATCTCGCGGAAGAAGTAGTCGCGGATCCACTCCTGCTGGCCCGGCGTCCACTCGGCACGGCGCAGGAACCGGATGCCTTCCTTCGCGAGCGCCGGCAGTATCTCCTCGTTGAAGAGGCGGTACTGGCGCTCGACGATGCCCTGCGCGCGGGCCGAGACCTGCCGGAACACTTCGAGCGGCGTGAGGCCGTCGGCCCCCGCGGCCGCCGAGCCCATCTTGATCTGCTCCTTCACCCCCGAGAGGCGGATCTCGAAGAACTCGTCGAGGTTGGACGAAACGATGCACAGGAAGCGCAGGCGCTCGAGGATCGGGACCGTCTTGTCCTCGGCCTGCGCGAGCACGCGGCGGTTGAACTCGAGGGCCTGGAGCTCGCGATTGAGGAAGTGTTCCGGGGTGTGACGCGACAGGCGCCGGGCTTCTGTCTTTGGCCGCTTTGCCATGACCTTAGCGCGTCGGTGTGACGATCCGTGGACGGGGGCCGGATGGCATACTGCTCTCTCGATGGAATATACCACCCTGGCCGCGGCCGACCTGGGCTCGAACAGCTTCCACCTCGCGATCGGGCGCGTCGACGGCGACCAGGTCTATCCGCTCGACTCCATCAAGGAAACGGTGCGGTTGGGCACGGGGCTCACCGCCGAGCGAACGCTCGAAGCCGATGCGCAGGAGCGCGCGCTCAAGGTGCTCAGGCGCTTCTCGGAAAGGCTGGCCGGGATGCCCAGGGAAGCCGTGCGGGTAGTGGGCACCAATGCCCTGCGCGTGGCGAAGAACGCGAAGAGCTTCCTGCGCGAAGCCGAGAGCGCGCTGGGCTTCCCGATCGAGGTGATTCCCGGCCGCGAGGAAGCGCGCCTCATCTACGTGGGCGTCGTGCATTCCCTGCCGCTCGCACCCCATAACCGCCTGGTCATCGACATCGGCGGCGGCTCCACCGAATTCATCGTGGGCAACAAGCTGCGCGTGAAGACCATGGAGAGCCTCTACATGGGCTGCGTGAGCTACACGCAGCGCTTCTTCCCGGAAGGCAAGGTCGACAAGAAGGCGATGAAGCGCGCCGAGCTCGCCGCGCGCGAACAGCTCCAGCCCCATGCTGCACGCTTCGAAAAGGTCGGGTGGAAGGAGACCGTGGGATCCTCGGGCACCGCGCGCTCCATCGCCGAGATCCTGCAGAAGAACGGCCAGGCCGAGACGGGGATCACGGCGGGGGGGCTGGAGTGGCTGCGCGATTCGCTCCTCGAGGCCGGTGACTTCCGGAAGCTCGAGATCGACGGCCTGCGCGAGGACCGCGTCCCGGTGATCGCGGGCGGGGTGGCGGTGCTCTCCGGCATCTTCGAGGAGCTCCAGCTCGACGCGATGACAGTGGCCGACGGCGCGCTTCGCGACGGCGTGCTCTGGGACCTGCTGGGGCGCGTGCACCACCGCGACATCCGCGAAGTCACGGTCGAGCAGTTCGCGCGGCGCTACCACGTCGACGCCCCGCAGGCCAAGCGCGTGGCGAGCCTGGCGCAGGCCCTGCGAGCGCAGCTCGCGGCCGAGGACCCGGCCCTGGAGGGGTTGCGGGATTTCCTCGACTGGGCCGCGAAGCTGCACGAGATCGGGATCTCGATCGCGCAGGGCGCGTACCACAAGCATTCGGCCTACATCCTGGCCAACGCGGACATGCCCGGTTTCTCGCGCCAGGAGCAGGGGTGGCTGTCGAACCTCGTCCTCGCGCAACGCGGCAAGCTGAACAAGATGCGACCGGCATTCGACGACGATCCGCGGCTGGCGGCGCTGGCCCTGTGCCTGCGGCTCGCCGTGATTTTCCATCGCAGCCGCCGCACTCTCGAGCTCCCCCGCCTCGCGCTCTCCCGCCGGGAGCGTGACTGGCGCTTCGAGGTGGAGGGCGCGTGGCTGCGGGGCCATTCGCTCATCGACGTGGCCCTCGAGCACGAGAAGGAAGAATGGGAGTCGGTCGGCTACGAGCTGAAGCTCGTCGCCGCCGAAAGTCCGTAGGGACGCCGCCCGCCCGCCCTAGGCGGCGATCTCCGTCTTCATCGCCGAAGCGGGCGTTCCGTCCTTCCAGGGCAGCTCCACCGGGTAGGCCTCGACCAGGCAATCGTCCGGCAGGCACGCGATCGGCGTGAAGTCCCGGTGCGCGATGTACTCCGGGCGCTTGAAGCGCCGGATATGGTTGGATACGGCGCAAAGCGACAGGTACACGCTCACGCGGTTCCACGGCGACAGGTTCGAGGTGGATGCGTGCACGAGGCAGCCGTGGAAGAGGATCATCGAGCCGGGCGGGCCCTTGGGCGCCACGATGCCGCCCCGCGCCACGAGCTTCGTGATGGTGTCGTTGTCGATCGTCCAGAGCGGATAGCTCGTTGTGCTCGTATCGTGGCCCGCGGGCAGCGCCCCCTGCCTGTGGCTGCCCGGAATGAACATGAGCGGCCCGTTGAACTCGTTCACCTCGTCCAGGAAGATCGCCACGTTCATCGCGCGCGCCTCGGGCATGAGGTCGTCGTTCATCCAGGTGCCGTAGTCCTGGTGCCACTGCCAGACGTCTCCGTCGAAGGCGGCCTTCCCGTTCACCTTGAACTGGTGCATGTAGACCGCCTCGCCGAAGACCTGCACCACCGGCTCGACCATGCGCGGATGGCGTGCAAGCCGCGCGAACGGCTCGCTGTACAAATGCGCGGCGAAGTTGGTGCGCACCGCCTCGCTGCCCTTCTCGCGCACGTTCTCGGGACGGCGCATCGCGTAGAGCCGCGGCACCTCGTCGGTGAGGACGCGGATCTCCTCGGGCTTGAACAGCGCCGGGAAGAAGAGGTAGCCGTCGCGGTCGAACGCGGCGAGCTGCTCGGGGGTGAGTCTCATGGGCCCTCCGGGACACGGGAAGCGACGTCCCTAATGATACGATTTTCGCTCCTGACCGCGCCGTGCCGGAGATCCCCATGTTGATGTCGTCGTCGGACTACAAGGAGTCGCTGCGGCGCTCGAAGCCGAGCGTGTACGTGAACGGCGTGGCCGTCGAGTCCGTGGCCGACGAACCGCTCCTCGCCCCAGGCGTGAACGCGATCGGCCTCACGTACGACCTGGCGCTGCGCGAGAACCTGGCGCCGGTAATGCGCACGCGCGGCGCCTCGGGCGAAGTCAATCGCATGCTCGCGATCCCGGCATCGAGCCAGGACCTGCTCAACAAGCTCGAGGCCGTGCGCCTCGTGTGCCAGGAAACCGGATGCGCGCAGCGCTACCTCGCGGGCGACGCGATGGGCGCGCTCGCGATCGCCGCGCGCCGCATCGACGCCGATCATTCGACCGACTACTCCGCGCGTGCCGCCGCCTGGATCGAGCGCGTGCAGTCCGAGGACCTCGCGATCGGCATCGCGATGACCGACGGCAAGGGCGATCGGACGCTTCGCCCCCACGCGCAGCCGAACCCCGACGCTTACGTCCACATCTCGGGACGGCGCCAGGGCGGCATCACGATCTCGGGCGCCAAGGCCATCGTGACCGGCGCGCCCTACATGCACGAGCTGCTGGTGATGCCGTGCCGCAACATGACCGAAGCGGATCGCGATTACGCGGTGTGCTGCGCGGTGCCCGTCGATGCGCAGGGGCTCACCATCGTCTCGCGCCCGGCGGGCCGCCCCGGCGAGGCGGCGGCGAAGTTCAGCGGCAAGTTCGGCCAAAGCACGGCGGTGGCGATCTTCGAGGACGTGTTCGTGCCCTGGGAGCGGGTCTTCCTCGCGGGAGAGTGGGAGCACTCGGGCGGCCTCACCTACAGCTATGCGACGCAGCATCGCCACACCTGCATCGCCGCGCGCGCCGGCTTCGGCGACCTGCTGATCGGCGCCGGTGCCCTGGTCACCGAAGCCAACGGCATCGACCTCGACGAAGCCGGCAACCTGCGCGCGCAGATGGTCGACCTCATCAGGATCGTCGAGGGCTTCTACGCGTGCGGCGTGGCGGCCTCGGTGTACTGCAGCCAGGACCCGGCGGGCGTGGCACTGCCCGACGAGGTGTTCGCCAACGTGGGCAAGCTCCTGCTCGCCACCCAGATCTACGACATGCACCGGATCGCGCACCACGTTTCCGGCGGCCTCATCGTGGCGCTTCCCGGCCCCGACGAGGACCACAACCCCGCCACCGCGGGACGCCTTTCGGACCTCCTCGGCGCGCGCTCGGACATTCCCTACGAGAAGCGCATCGCCGTGGCGCGCCTGATCGAGGACCTCACGGCCTCGAACCAGGGCGGCTGGTATTCGGTGATCTCGCTGCACGGTGGCGGCTCGCCCGAGGCGATGCAGATGGAGATCTGGCGCCACTACCCGCTCGGCAACAAGGTGGACCTCGTGGAGCGCCTGCTGGAGCACGGCATCCTCTCCGACGAGACGCGCAAGATCGCGCGCAACCGCCAGCCGGGTCGCTGCTGCCTCGAGGGCTGCCACGTTCCCCCCGCGCCGCAGATGTCGCCGCTGCCCGGGCCCGCGCCGGTGCGGTTGGTGAAGAAGGCGTCCTGATGCGGCTTCGCCGCGAGGATTCGCTGCTGCTCGTCGTCGACGTACAGGAGAAGCTCGCGCCGCACGTGATGGACCACGAGCGTCTGTCCGCTCGCTGCGCAGTGCTCGCCCGCGCCGCGGCCGCCCTCGGAATCCCGGCGTTCGCCTCCGAGCACTGTCCGGATCGCATCGGCGCGACGATACCGGCGCTGCGCGAGCTCTTCGCACCGGACGCCGTGCTGCGCAAGACCTACTTTTCCTGCGCGGACCAGCCGGGCGTGGTCGAGCGACTGGCAGGTGCGGGCCGATCGCAGGTGCTGGTGGCCGGAATGGAGGCGCACGTGTGCGTCATGCAGACCGCGCTCGGGCTCGCGCAAAAGGGATTCGAGGTCTTCCTGGCGCGCGACGCCGTGGGGTCGCGGCGCGCCGAGGATCGCGCGGCGGCCCTCGATCGCCTCGACCACGCCGGATGCGCGGCCGCCACCACGGAGATGGCGCTGTTCGAGTGGCTGCATCGCGCGGATGCGCCGGAGTTTCGCGCCCTGCTGGGGTTGGTGAAAGCCCTCTAGGACCTCGCCTGGTCCAGCATCTCCGGGGCCATCACGGCCTTCAGCACCGTCTCGAGCTCCCCGCCGCGCTCGCGTGTCGCGAACCACCACAGCGCGCCCTTGCGGAACGCGACCTCGCTTTGGGCGCCGCCGAGCAGGCGCGCGGCCGCCTCGCCGAAGGTGGGGTTATGGCCTACCGCGACGACCCTGTCCCCGCGCGGCCAATCGACCTCGCGCAGCAGGTCGGCGGCGGACCTCGTGGGGTCGATGCCGGGCACGACCTCGTAGTCGAGCTCGAGCGGTGCCACCGTCTGGATCGCTCGCGCGGCCGGGCTCGCGATCACCCGCCACTTCCCCTCGAGCCGCGGACGCAGCCATTCGGCCATGCGCTCGGCCTGCTTGCGGCCCTTCTTCGTGAGGTTGCGCGCAAGATCGCCCTTCGGCCCCGCCTCCTCGGCCTCGGCGTGGCGCCACAGGATCAGTTCCACGGTGGCCTTCCCCCATTGCATGATCGGCGCCGAGCGGCTCGTCCGCTCCAGCGACCGTAGTGAGACGGCATTCGCCCGTTCCGGTTCATCCTCATTCCGGACCCGGCTCGGGGTCCGCGCGGTGGCCGCGCGCGGTCAGCGCGATGCCGGCAAGGATGAGCCCGATGCCGATGAGGTGGAAGGTGTAGATG
>CAMPHL010000074.1 GCA_946885905.1 uncultured Pseudomonadota bacterium
ATGCCGTGCTGCTCGCCGCGTTATTGGTGGCCGGCGGCGTGCGAATAGCCGCCGGCCACCAATAACGCGGCGAGCAGCACGGCATCGGACGAGGAACCGGAAAGCATGGCGTAGCCTTCGTCCACGTCGTAGATCGACTTCCCGTAGGCGAAGTCGCCCTTCATCAGCGCAGTCCACAAGGCCCGCGAGCGTGCGCGCCGGCCGTTCGCATCGCCTTCGGATTCGCCGGAGAGCTTCGCCCCGACTTCCCACACGCGGCCCCAAGGCCCCAGGTACTGGCCCATCACGCCCAGCGTTGAGAACAGGCCATCCGACAGCGCCATGTCGCCCACCAGGTCGTCGCCGCGCCGAAGCGGCGCCGCGGCAAGCTCGGCAGGCCGCTCCGAGGATCCGCCGCGCTTGAGGTACCAGATCACCGCCTCGGTCTTGTTGGCGACCCCGAGCTTGCGGTAGAGGTTGTGCAGGTAGACACGCATCGTGCCGTCCTGGTAGCCGAGCTCCTTGGCGATGAGCTTGCTGCCGGCGCCCTGCGCGAGCAGCTCCAGCATCCGCTGGCTGCGCGTGTCGATCACGAATTCCTTGGTCATACGAATCCTCGGTCTTCCTTCAGGGAGGCGACCAGGTCCTGGAAGGCATCGATGCCGTTGTCCGATGCCGGGTCCAGCCCGAGGTCGTGCAGCTCGCCATTAACAACCGTATCGAAGCAGGATACCAGTTCCGGGTCGAACTGTTGACCGGCGCAACGCCGCAGCTCGAGGAGCGCCTCGGCCATGGAAAGCGGCGCGCGGCCGAGCCCGCACACCATGGCATCGTAGGCATCCGCGATGGCGCACATGCGCGCGCCCAGGGGAATCGCCTCGCCTGCCGCTCGGTCCGGATACCCGCCGCCATCCCAGCGCGCATGGTGGTAACGGGCGATATCGCGTGCCAGGAGGAGCCGGGGGTGCGGCTCGTCCATCAGCATCGCAGCTCCCGCTTCCGCGTGCTTCTGCACGAGCGTTCGCTCGCCTGCGGACAATGGGCCGGCCTTGCCCGGGATTGCCGGCGGGACGGAAGTCATCCCGATGTCGTGCAACTCGGAGGCGAGGCCGAGCTCGAGCGCCTGGAGCGGCGGGCACCCCCGGGCGAGGGCGAGGGCCTTCACCAGCGTGCCGACGCGCACCCCGTGCCGTCCGCTCTCGTCCATTCCGAGGACCGCCCCCATGGCAATGCGACGCAACGCAGGCCAGGCCGGAGGAGGGGCCGGAGGGTCGAGGCGGTTGACCAGTCTTTCGCGCACCAGCTCGCGATGGGCGTCGGAAGCGGGCTCGGCCGCGTCCAGGCCCGCCAGCTCGATCACCTGGCGCGTTCGCTTCACTGCATGGCCGTAGATGTGTTCGGTCAGTTCCTGGAGCCGCATCAGCGCGCGCGCGGGGTATCCCGCGGCCTCCTCGGCGCGTACCGCGCAAGCCAGCGCATCCTTGAGGGTCGCGGGAACCTCGCGCGCGCGCGCCAGCGCCCGGTCGATGCGCGTGAGGGCGAAGTCGGACCGGCCGGTCGCGAGATCGTGCGCGGCACGCGTCACCTCCGCGGCGATCGCGGCCCTTGGCGTGCGCGCCGCCTCGGCGAGGACCAGCGCGGTCGCGACGTGCTCTTCAGCCTCGTCCACGCGCCCGCGCTCGAGGAGCAGCCGCGCGAGGTTGCGCCGCAGCAGGATCGCGGCGTAGGAATCCTCGCCTTCCACGGGCTCCGCGAGCGCGCGCTCTCCATACCTTATGCCCTCGTCGACCCGGCCGAGCACGTAGTAGTTCGCGGCCAGGTTGGACAACGCGAACCGGCGCACCGGGGTCGGTTCCACGATCGGCTCGAGCAGTGCGAGGCAGCGCTGCTGGCAACGCGCCGCGAGCTCGTCGCGGCCGTAGCGGCCGAAGGCGGCGCCGATGTTGCACCAGACGAGCGCCATCTCGGCCCGGTCTTCCTGCGCCGCGGCGAGGCGCAGCGCCTCGACGTAGTGCTCGATCGCGCCCACCAGATCACCGGCGTCGGCGTGCGCCATTCCGCAGAGGAACGTCGCACGCCGCAGCTGGACCTTGTCGTCCGCGCGCCGGCTGTAATCCCGCAGCGCCTGCAGGAGCGGCAAGGCCTCGCCCGCGCGTCCGTGCCCGTAGAGCTCACGGCATACCGCCATCACCGCATCGACCGAATCCTTCGCCCGGGTGGCCGGGGCGAGCTCCCGCAGGCGCGCGCCAAGGGGCGCAAGGCGCGCCGCGACACCACGGGCATCGAGGGAGCAGATGCCGGGTGCCACTTCCCTGATCGCCTCCGGCAGCTCGGCCGGGGGCGCTGTGCGTGCGCTGATCACAATCGGGCTTGTTGTTGGCGGTCGCCCGATTGTAGCGACCGTCAACGCTTCGCGCGCTTCTTCGGCACCTTGCCTCCCGCCTTGCGCGCCTGCGACAAGCCGATGGCGATCGCCTGCTTGCGGCTCTTCACGGGCTTCCCGGACCGGCCGCTCTTCAACGTGCCGCGCTTCCTTTCGTGCATCGCCTTGCCGACCTTCTCCTTCGCCTTCTTCCCGTAGCGGGCCATGAGTCACCTCGTTGCTGGAGTGGAACACGCCGTTTCGGCAGCGTGCCCGCGCGCGGAGTTCAAAACGAGGCGCCCGTTCAGCGGATGTCCCAGTCCGAGCGGTAGGGCGAAACCTTGTCCGCGAGGGCCTCGCGCACGAAGTCGAGGAAGACCTGCACCTTGGGGGAAAGGAACCGGTTCGGAAGGTGCATCGCGCCCAGCGGCGGCCCGCGCCAGCTCCAGTCCTCGAGCACCGGCACCAGTTGCCCGCTTTCGATGAGCGGCGCCACCGCGTAATGCGCCGCCTGGAAGATGCCGGCGTGCGCCAGCCCGAGCACCAGTTGCCCGTCGCCCGAATCGGCCACGACCCGGCTCGCATAATCGCGCGTCACGAGGCGGCCGTTCTCCTCGAAGCGGTAGTTCGACAGCACGACGCCCGAGCGCACGCCGATGGTGTCGTGGGAGCGCAAGTCGTCGGGATGCAGCGGCACGCCGCGGCGCGCGAGGTATTCCGGCGAAGCGCACGTGCGGATCCGCACCAATCCCAGCGGGCGGAAGACCACCGTGGGATCGGGGTCCATGTTGATCACGAGCGCGAGGTCCAGGTTCTCGTGCACCAGGTCGGGCGTGGCGGCCGAGAGCGCCACCTCCACGCGCATCTCGGTATAGCGGGCGAGCAGCATCGGGATGCGTGGCAGGATGATCCGCGTGGCGAGCATGTGCGGCATCTGCACGCGCAGCAGCCCGCGCGGGTTCAGGCGCTGGGCCGCGAGCATGCTGTCGGCCTCCTCCATGCGCGCGAGGATCTGGCGCGCATGCTCGAAATAGGCGGCGCCCTCGTCGGTCAAGGCGATGCGCCGCGTCGTGCGGTTGAGCAGGCGCGTGTTGAGGTGGCGCTCGAGTCCCTGCACGTGCTCGGTCACCGAAGCGGGCGACATGTCGAGGGCCTTGGCCGCTCCCACGAAGCTGCCCTTTTCGACCACGGTGGTGAATACTTGCAGCCCGAGGAATCGGTCCATTGTTCGACCCCCGCGAACGATATGCCCGAATTCTGCCTTAAACTTCGCCCATGGCGAGTCTCGACCAACAGATCGCGCTGCGCCTGGAGGCGATGCGGGGTGAACGCGAGGCTTTAGGCGCCTAGTAGCTGCGCGACATCCGCGGCTGCGACGGCCACGGGTAATCCTCGACGGCTTTCTTGAGCAGGTCGCGCTCGCGGCACCCGTCGGGGCACTGCCGCTCCAGCGCCTTCAGGTGCTCCAGCGCCTTCTCGGGCTGGTCCACCATGAGGTATGCGCGCCCGATGTATTCGTGCGCCGAGCGGTGGTAGGGGTTCAGCTCCAGCGCGCGGAAGTAGTGCTTGAACGCGGTGTCCATGTTGCCGCTGTTGCGATGCGCGAAGCCGAGCAGGTTCTGGAATTCGGGATCCTCCGGATCGTGGCGCGCCGCGTTCTCGAGCGCTTCGATGGCGCTCTTCCAATCCATCCGGTCGATGGCCTTGCGGCCGCGTTCGTACTCGACGCGCGCGGCGGCGATGCGGGTCTTGGCGTCTTCGGCGGCTTCCGCGCGGACGAATGCGGGGGCGGCGGCGCAGGCCACGAGCAGGGCGACGAGTACGGGCTTCATGTGGGGGATCTTAGCCCTGCCGTGGGGACCCGGGAAATCGTTTGTGCCAATCGGTACGATAGCGCATGCCGATGACCCCCCTCCTCTTCCGCAACGCCCGGATCTTCGACGGGATCTCGGCGGATTGCCCCGAAGGCATGTCCGTCCTGGTCGCCGACGGCCTCATCCGCGAGATCTCGGCCAGGCCCATCAAGGCGCCCAAGGCGCGCGCGATCGATGTCGCCGGCCGCACGCTCATGCCGGGCCTCATCGACGCGCACACCCACGCGTACGCCTGCGACGTGAACGTGCACAAGATCGAGACCGTAGGCCCCGCATATCGCACCGCCTTCGCGGTCAAGATGCTGGGTTTCGCGCTCGATTGCGGCTTCACGACCGTGCGCGACATGTGCGGCGGGGACCGCTCGCTCGCGAAGGCGATCGACGACCGCCTCGTCCGGGCACCGCGCTACCTCCATGCCGGCAAGGCCCTCTCGATGACCGGCGGCCATGGCGACATGCGCACGATCGACGAGGCGCCGCAATACCAGATGATGTGCTCGTGCGGCATCTTCAACAGCTTCGCGAAGGTGGCCGACGGCGTGACCGAGGTGATCCGCGCCACGCGCGAGGAGCTGCGCCAGGGGGCGCACTGCATCAAGATCATGGGCTCGGGGGGCGTCGCCTCGCCCACCGATCCGCTGTGGATGAACCAGTACCGCGAGGACGAGATCCGCGCGATCGTCCACGAGTGCACCGAGCGGCGCACCTATGCCGCGGCCCATTGCCATCCCGCCTCGGCCGCCCGGCGGTGCGCCGAGTTCGGCGTGCGCTCCATCGAGCACGGCACCCTCGTGGACGACGAGACCGCCCGGTTCATCGCAAGCAAGGGCTCCTTCGTGGTTCCCACCCTGTCGATCCTGAATGCGCTGGTCGAGGAAGGGCCGAAGCTCGGCTTCCCGCCGCAGATGCAGGCCAAGGCGAACGAGGTGGCCAAGGGCGCGATGCGCGGCCTGGACGCGATGCGCAAGGCGAAGGTGAAGGTGGGCTACGGCACCGACCTGCTGGGCGAGCTCTACCTGCAGCAATGCCGCGAGTTCACGCTGCGCAGCGAAGTCTTCACGCCGCTGGAGCTCCTGCGCCAGGCGACCTCGATCAACGCCGAGCTGATGATGCTCGAGGGCAGGATCGGCTGCGTGAAGGAGGGCGCCGAGGCCGACCTCGTCGTCGTCGACGGCGATCCGCTGAGGGACATCGGGCTGCTCGCGCAGAACGGCAAGAAGCTCACCACGATCGTGCGGGGCGGCGAAGTGGTGAAGGGATAGTGGCAGTAGCCGGTAACGGTAGACAGGAGCCAGGAGCCAGTGGACACCACGATTTCGGCAAGCAAGCCGGCGTATTCGGAACTCAGCCGCCGGCAGTTGCGCATCTACCGCTTCCGCCACTTCGCCAGCATGGGATCGTGGGACCGCGCGGCGATGATGCCGCCCAAGGGCAACGAGGCGCGCGCGGCCGCGCAGGCCGAGCTCGAGGCGCACATCCATCGGCTGCTGACGGACTCGGCGCAGGGGCAGCTCCTGGCCGCCGCGGAGCAGGAGCCCCTGGACGGCCTCGAGCGCGCCAACCTGCGCGAGATCGCCCGCGAGTACCGCCTGGCCACGGCACTGCCCGACGCGCTGGTCGAGGCGCAACTCGTGGCCGGGGCGCGCTGCGAGCATGCGTGGCGCACGCAGCGCAAGGCCAACGACTGGGCGGGGTTCCTTCCCAACCTGCGCGAGGTGATGCGCCTCGCCCGCGAGGAAGCGCGGCTGCTCGCCGAGGCCACGGGCGTGTCGCGCTACGAGGCGATGCTCGACCGCTACGAGCCCGGCATGAAGGTAGCGGAGCTCGATCGCATCTTCGGTGACCTCAAATCCTGGCTGCCGGACCTGGCCGCGAAGGCGAAGGAGAAGCAGTCGCGCGAGCCCCTCGTGGAGCCCGCGGGTCCGTTCCCGGTCGCCAGGCAGCGCAGCCTCAGCCTCGCGGTGGTGGAGCTCCTCGGGTTCGACTTCGATGGCGGGCGGCTGGACGAGAGCGCGCATCCGTTCAACGGCGGCGTGCCCGAGGACATCCGCATGACCACTCGCTACATCGACGGCAGCGGCATCGACAGCCTCATGAGCACCATCCACGAGACGGGGCACGCGCGCTACGAGCAGAACCTCCCGCGCGAGTGGCTGGGCCAGCCCGTGGGGCGCGCCCGCTCTTCGGCGATCCACGAGAGCATGAGCCTCGCCTTCGAGATGCAGCTTGCGAGGAGCCGCGCGTTCGTGGGCCTGCTCGCGCCCATGCTGGCGAAGGCCTACGGCGGCCATCCCGCCTTCGATCCCGACAACCTCCATCGGCTCTTCACCCGCGTGAAGGGCGCGAACCTGATCCGCGTGGCCGCCGACGAGTGCACCTACCCGCTGCACGTGATCCTGCGCTACGAGATCGAGCGTGCGCTGATCGAGGGCGAGATCGAGTGCGAGGACATTCCCGGCCTGTGGAACGCGAAGATGCGTGACTACCTGGGCCTCGACACCACCGGGAACTTCACCAACGGGTGCATGCAGGACGTGCACTGGAGCGAGGGCCTGGTCGGATATTTCCCCACGTACACGCTGGGGGCGATGTACGCCGCGCAATGGTTCGCGGCCATCCGCCGCGAGCATCCCGACCTCGACCGGCGCGTCGCCGCGGGCGACACGGGTCCGGTGTTCGACTGGATCCGCTCCAACATCTGGTCGCAGGGCCGGCGCTGGGAAACCGCGGAGCTCGCGCGCCGTGCGAGCGGCGCACCGCTCGATCCAGCGCACTTCCGCAAGCACCTGGAAACCCGATACCTCTCCTGAGGGCTCCTCTTCGGCTCCGCGCTTCTCCCTTTCCTGTCAGCAGGCGCCTACGGACCCGGCTCCTTGCGCGGCGTACTGTGGGCCAGGAGGATCGCCGCCATGAAAGGATTTTCAGTCGCAGCCGCCCTCGTGCTCGCCGCCTGCGTCGGCGTGCCTCCTCCCCCCGGACGCTGGCGGGTGGTGTAGGAGAGCACGATCGGCGGCATTCCCTTCCGCGCGGCGGTCGGGTGCGACCGCGACGAGAACGTCGTATACGTGAGCCAGTTCGGCGGCAAGGAGCTCAAGCCCGCGGAGAAGGACGGCCAGGGCTTCGTGAGCAAGCTCGCGCCCGACGGACGCATCCTCGAGGCGAAAGCCTTCCCCGACGTCATGAACAAGCCCAAGGGCATCTGGGTGGAGCGCGGGCGCCTCTGGGTGACCGACATCGACGGCGTGTGGATCTACGACACGCGCTCGAAGAAGGGCCGCAAGCTCATGTTGCCCGGCATCCAGTTCGCCAACGACGCGGCGGTCGCCGGCGGCGTGCTCTTCGTGAGCGACAACCGCAGCGACCAGGTCGTCAAGGTGGAGCCCGCGGACTTCCTCGACGCCGCGGTGCAGCCGAAGGTAAGCGTGGCGGTGTCGAAGAAGGAGATCTACCCGAACGGCATCTGGCCTGGACGCAGCGGCACCCTGCTCATGGTCGGGTTCCAGTCGCAGGACAAGCCGCGCGGCATTTTCGCGCTCTCGCCAACCGGCGACACACGCGAGCTCTCCGCGCCGCTCGGCCGCCTCGACGGCGTCTACGAATTGCGCGACGGCTCCGGCCTGCTCGTGACCGACTGGAACAGCGGAACGCTGGCGCGCTGGAACCCGGCCGAGGGCATGCAGCCCCTCGCGCGCGACTTCAAGGGCCCCGCCGACTTCTGCGTCCTGGGCAACACGGTCTACGTGCCCGACCTGGTAAAAAGCGAGTTGCGGATCGTCGCGCTGGGGCGCTAGCGGCGGCCACATAATGGGTGCTTTTCCGAGGCGCCCATGCCCCACGCCCGCATCAACGGAATCGACGTCCGCTACACCGTGACGGGCAGCGGCCCGTGGCTCGCGCTCTCCCATTCGCTGGCCTGCCGGCTCGAGATGTGGGACGAGGAGGTGCGGCGCCTCTCGAAGCGCTTCACCGTGCTCGCCTACGACTCGCGCGGCCACGGCGAGACCTCCGCTCCGGCGATCCCGTACACGCTCGACATGATCGCCGACGACATCAAGGGGCTGCTCGACCACTTGGGCGCGAAGCGCACGCACTGGGTCGGGCTCTCGATGGGCGGCGTCTTCGGGCTCGCCACCGTGCTGAAGTATCCCGGCCTGTTCGGCTCCATGGTGCTCGCCGACACCTCGAGCAAGCTCCCGCCCCAAGGCATCCAGGCGTTCAAGGACCGCGTGGCCGCCGCGCGCGCGGGCACGATGGAAGCGATGGTCGAGCCCACGCTCGAGCGCTGGTTCAAGCATTCTTTTCGCGCGCGGCAGCCCGGGCTCATGGCCACGGTGGCGGACTGGATCCGCAGGACGCCGCTGGACGGCTACATCGGCATGTCGGCCGCCATCCCCGCGATCGACGCGACCGATCGATTGGGCGAGATCGACATCCCGTGCCTGGCCCTCACCGGCGCCGACGACGTCCCCATGCCGCCGGCGATGGCCGAGATCCTGGCGAAGAACATCCCCGGCGCGAAGCTCGAGATCATTGCCGACGCGGGCCACCTCTCCAACCTCGAGCAGCCGGAGGCCTTCAACGCCGCCCTCGCCCGGTTCTACGAAGGCATCGGCCCTTGAACCGGGTCGCGATGCGAAGATCGACCAGCCTCGCGGCCGCCGCTTTGCTGTTCTTCG
>CAMPHL010000075.1 GCA_946885905.1 uncultured Pseudomonadota bacterium
GGACACATCGTCGCGCGCCATGTCGATCTCGGCACCGGCGCGTGGAGGCTCGAGCCCGCGCGCGCGGGAGACGAATGCGTGAGGACGGACAAGCGCCTCACCAGCGTGCACGGCCCGCGCTGGCGCATGCTCGTGATCGGAGCTTCCGAGATCGCGCATTACCTCGCCGAGATCGCTGCCACGGTGGACTACCAGGTCTTCGTGTGCGACCCGCGCGAGGAATACAAGACGGCGTGGCGTGCGCAAGGGGCGACCTGGATCGACGGCATGCCGGACGACGCGGTGCTCGCCTTCCGGCCCGACGGCCACAGCGTCATCCTCACCGTGTCGCACGATCCGAAGCTCGACGACATGGCGCTTCTCGAAGCGCTGAAGACCGACGCGTTCTACGTGGGCGCCGTGGGCTCGTCGAGGACGAGCGCGGAACGCCGCTCGCGCCTCGCGACCTTCGACCTCACGCCCGCGCAGGTCGCGAAAGTGCGCGGACCCGTGGGCCTGTCGATCGGCTCCCGCACCCCGCCCGAGATCGCGCTCGCGATCCTCGCCGACCTCGTGGCCTCGCGCAACGGCATCGTCCTCGAGCGGTCGGCGGCCGCGGAGCTCCGCCAGCGCGCCTGAGGCCCGCGATGATCGCCGGCATCCTCCTCTGCGGCGGCGCGGGCCGGCGATTCGGCGTCAACAAGCTGCTCGCGGGCGAGGAGCCCATCGCGGCGCTTTCGGCGCGCAACCTCAAGGAAGGCGTGGGCAACGTGCTCGCCGTCATTCCGCTGCGGCGGCCGGAGCTGCGCAGGGTCCTCGAGGCCGAGGGCTGCGCGATCCTCGAAAGCGATCGCACGCCCGAAGGGATGGGCGCCAGCCTCGCGGCAGGCATCGGCGCCGCGGCCACGGCCGAGGGCTGGATCGTGGCGCTCGGCGACATGCCGATGGTCGACCCGAAGACGATCGAGGCGCTCGTGCGCGCGCTCGAGCGCGGCGCCCCGATGGCCGCGCCCTATGATCGCGGCGGCCGCCGCGGGCACCCGGTGGGCTGCTCGCATGCGCTGCTCGACGAGCTGCGGGAGCTGGGCGGCGACGTGGGAGCGCGCGACGTGCTCGCGCGCCACGCGGACATGGTCGAGCATGTCGTCACGGACGATCCGGGGATTTTCGTCGACATCGACACGAAGAGCGATCTGGAAGAGTTGGGCAGGCAGTAGACGGGAAACGGGCGTAGACAGCCCGCGATCCAGACGGTTGGCCTGCCTACTGTCTACCGCCTCACTTGGGTATCAATTTCCCCGTCACCGGATCCATATAGCCCGACGGCGTTTCCGTGAGTATCCGGCCGGTGTGCGTGTCGACCATCGTCGAGCCGAGCGGCATCAAGGGCGCCCCGGTCGAGGGATTCACGATGGCGCGTGAGGGGCCCACCACTTCCAGCCTGGCGACATCGTCGGGGTCGACGCGCGGAGCGGTCGGTAGCGAAAGCCTCGGCGAGGCGATCGGGGGAAAGGGCTGGATTGCCGCGCGGGGCGGTGACTTGGACGCCGGCGCCGCAGCCCCTGGAGACTTGAGCAGCTTGCCGAGCTCGCCACGGGCGGCCTCGCGTTGCTCGGGCGTCGCGTCCTTCGCATGGATCTCGGCCTGCAGCTCCCGCATGCGCGCCGCGCGCTCGGAGGGTGGCGGCCAGGCCTGTGCCGAGGCGCAGAGGGACGCGGCCGCGCCGAAGGCGAGGAGCGAGGCCGCGAGGAGCGCGGCTATCCGGCCTTCTTGAGCGGCGGATACTTCTCGCCGGCCTCGACGCGCACCGGCAGGATGTTCTGCTTGGGCGGCAAGGGACATGTGGTGAACTCGCTGAAGGCGCAGGGCGGGTTGTACGCCTTGTTGAGGTCGAGCGTGAAGCGCTCGCCCGGCTTGGGCTTCTTCTCCACGTAGAGGAAGCGACCCGGACCATAGGTCGTGTCGCCCGCGGTCCTGTCCTTGAAGACGAAGAAGAGGCCGTCGTCATCGCCCACCGCGTCCAGGCGGTAGGGGCGGCCGTTGACCAGGAACTCGACGTAGCCGGGCGCGACCTCGTCGGAGACCTCGTCCAGCACGTTCACGATCGGAATGGTACGAGGCGTGTCGTAGGGCACGTAGGTCGCAGGGATCCGGTAGTTGTCGTCCACGTCGTACCAGACGCGGCCGCCGAAGTTCTTGCGCACCTCGTTCTCGTTGTCGGCCAGGCGCAGGATGTAGCGGCCGTTGCGCTCTATGATGTGGAAGGCGGTGCGGCCGTTGCGGACCCAGTCGCGCTTTTCCAGGGCCGTGCCCATCACGCGCTCGGCGAACTCGCCGTCGTCGGCCTTCATCCTGTAGCCCTCGACCAGCTTGACGCGTACATCCTTGCCCGGCTCGACGAATACCGAGCCCATGCCGGCGGGGCCCAGCCCCTTCGGAAAGACGATGTCGTTGGTGGGCGCCGTGCCGAAGCGGTTCTCGCCGGGCTTGAGCACGTAGCGGCCCGCGAGCGTGAGCCATCCGTCGTCGCGGCGCAGGCTCTTCTCGGCGCGGGCACGCCAATCCTTGATCGTCTTCACGTAAGCGGCGTCGACGGCCACGCCCTGGGCCAACGCGGCCGCGGGCGTGGCAAGGCATGCGGCAAGGAGGAGGGGGGCGATTCTCATCGGGGTAACCATGCGAAGAGACATCATTTTAATGAAGGAATTCACACACCAGACGGTGGAAATGGTGCACGCCGCGCTCCCGCGAGGGCGAATAACGCCCGTGCTTGTAGAGCCGGGAGCGCACCCCGCGGGCCACCGCCTCGACCACGGTCTCGTCCTCGGCTTCCACGCGGTCGAGCCCCGAGCCCGCGCCCCGGTCGAGCTTCGACTCGTCCCAGACGAACGAGCGGAAGAGCACGCGGGTGCGGTCGATCGCCTGCGGCTCGACCAGGTTCAACGAGATGCCCCACGGATAGACATTCAGCATGAGGTTCGGGAACACCCACCAATAGCGCGCGGCCACGGCTCCCTGCCCGTCGTGCGCGAGCTGGAGGTTCGCGTACCGGTGCAGCTCGGTGGCGTAGTTGCCGTAATCCACGGCCTCGTTCAGCGCAGGGTGCACGAAGGGGATATGGAAGCCCTCGAGGTAGTTCTCGACGTACAGCGCCCAATGGGCCTGCACGGTGAAGTCCCGGTCGCGCGTGGGATCGTAGGTGAGCTGTCCGACCGGATCGTTCGCGAGGCTCGAGCGCACGGGGGCGAGGAAATCCTCGAGCGGGGCCGCGGGATCGAGCGCGGTGAAGGCCTGTCCGGCCCATTCCCCGAGCGGGACCTGCGGGAGGTCGTCCGCCGGCGAGGGAAAGCCCTGCGCGTCGCGGAACTCCGGCATGAAGGTCATCCTGCCGGCCAGGTCGAAGCGGCGCGAATGGTAGCCGCAGCGGATCTGCTTCGCGCGGCACGCGGCTCCCACGAGGATGTTGCCCCGGTGCGTGCAGACGTTGGACATGCAGCGAAGCCGGCCGTCCGCGTCCCGCGAGAGCAGCAGCGGCTCGTCCAGGCAGCGCGGCAGCAGCGTGCGCGGGGCCAGCGACTCGGGCTCGGCCACGTCGTCGAGGGTCCCGATCCACTGCCAGGTTCGCGCGAAGATGCGGCTGCGCATGCGGTCGAAGGCTGCGGCATCGGAATAGAAGCTCCCGGGCAGCGTGCGTGCCACCGTGATGTCGGGATCGGTCGCGTAGTCAATGGATTGCGGTGAGGACATCGGCGGGCTCGAGCTTCTCGAGGCAGTTCGTGTGGCCGAGGGGGCAGGTACGGGCGAAGCAGGGGCTGCATTGCAGCCTGAGCGAAATCACCCGCGCCTTGGCTGAAAGCGGCGGCGTGTGCGCCGGACTGGACGAGCCGAAGATGGCGGCCATGGGGCGATCGAGCGCCGCGGCCACGTGCATGAGGCCCGAATCGTTGCTCACCACACGCACGGCGAGCGACATGAGGTCGATCGCCTCGTCGAGGGAAGTCTTGCCGGCGAGGTCCACGCAGATGCCGCCGGCCAGCCGATCGATCTCCGCGGTGACCTGCGCGTCCTTGCCGGATCCGAAAAGCCAGATCGCATGGCCGCGGGCGTCGAGCTCGCGCGCGAGCGTCGCGAAGTGGCGTGAGGGCCAGCGCTTGGCGGGACCGTATTCGGCCCCGGGCGCGAAGGCGGCGATCGGTTTGGAGGTGTCGAGGCCCAGTCGCGCGAGGGTCGCGGAACGGGCCCGCGGATCGATGGCGAGCTTCGGCTCGGGCAGGGGCTTGCGAAGCGCTTCGCCCGCCGGCTGGCCGAGCGCGGCGTAGCGCTCGACGATGAGGGGCAACGCGTCCTCGTCGAGCGTGCGCCGGTCGTTCAGCAGTGCATAGCGCATCTCGCCGTGCCACCCGGTGCGCACCGGGATGCCGGCATGCCAGGGAATGAGCGCGGACTTGAGCGTGTTGGGCAGCACCACCGAGCGATCATAGCGAGGCAGGGCTTTCGCGAAGCGCCGTCGCTCGCCGAGCCTGAGCTCGCCATGCCCGAAGGGAAGCACGCGTGTCGCTGCGACCTCGGGCATGCGGCGGTACACCGGCAGGACCCACGGGGGAGCGAGGACGTCGATCGTGCCTTGCGGATCCGATTCCTTCAGCCGCATGAGCAGCGGATGCGACAGGACCGCGTCACCGATCCACGATGGGGCGACAACCAGAGTTCTCAAGAAGAAAATCTGAAGCCGTTTGGAAGGAAACGCGCTGGGGTTCAGTGCCCGCCGGGGCCGACTTCGCCCACGAGGCGATAGAGCGTGCCGCAGTAGGGACAGCGCGCCTCGCGCGTCTTCTCGATCGGAAGATAGACGCGCGGATGCGTGTTCCAGAGCTTCTGCGAGGGCAGCGGGCAGTGCAGCGGCAGGTCGGCCGCGGTCACCTCGAGGAACTTGCGGTCAAGCTCGGACGGCAGCGACATTCTTGCTCTCGGCGACGGGGGTGAGCCAGTGGTGGTACTTGCGGTTGCGCCCGTTCACGATGTCGAAGAAGGCGTTCTGGATCTTCTCGGTGATCGGGCCGCGCTCGCCCTTGCCGATCACGCGCCGGTCGAGCTCGCGGATGGGGGTCACTTCGGCGGCGGTGCCGGTGAAGAACGCCTCGTCGCAGATGTAGATGTCGTCGCGCGTAAGGCGCGTCTTCTCCACGGTGATCCCCAGGTCGGCGCAGATCGACTGCACCGAGCGCCAGGTGATGCCGTCCAGGGCCGTGGTGAGCTCGGGCGTGTACACGCGGCCATCCTTCACGATGAAGATGTTCTCGCCCGCGCCTTCGGCGACGAAGCCGTCGGTGTCGAGGAGCAGGCCCTCGTCGTAGCCGTGCTGCGTGGCCTCGAGGTTGGCGAGGATCGAGTTGGCGTAGGTGGTCGCGACCTTGGCGCGCGCCATGGTCACGTTCACGTGGTGGCGAGCGTAGGACGAGGTCTTCACGCGGATGCCCTTCTTGAGGCCGTCCTCGCCCAGGTACGCGCCCCAGGGCCACGCGGCGATCGCCACGTGCACGCCGCAGCCCACGGGCGAGACGCCCATCTTCTCGGAGCCGTAGAAGGCGAGCGGGCGCAGGTAGCACGACTCGAGCTTGTTCGCGCGCACGCACTCGCGCTGGGCCTCCATGAGGGCTTCCTTCGAGTACGGGATTTCCATCATGTAGATCTTCGCGGAGTTGAAGAGCCGCGTCGTGTGCTCCTGCAGGCGGAAGATCGCGGTGCCGATCTCGGTCTTGTAGGCGCGCACGCCTTCGAAGACCGCGAGGCCGTAGTGCAGCGAATGGGTGAGGACGTGGGTATTGGCCTCGCGCCAGGGCACGAGCTTGCCGTCGTACCAGATGAAGCCGTCGCGGTCTGCCATCGACATGGAAGGAGCTTTCGGAGCGGGAATGGCAAAATTCTAGCGTTTTTTGCGGCCCTTCCCATGCCATAATCGCGCCAGACCGCGCGAGAACCCCGCCGCACAGAGAGGGGCAAGCGCCGTGCAGGGGAGAAATTGACGGACCTCACGCCCAGCAGCACCTCCGCCGCGCCGCCCAAGGCCGGCACCGCGCCGACCCTGTCGCCCGAGGACCAGCTCTCCGGCGACATGCTGATGCTCACCAGCGGCTTCATGATGTGCGCCGCCATGCTCTGGCTCGCCATCTACTGGAGCATGGGCTACCACTACTCCACGGCGATCCCGCTCATCTTCCAGGGCCTGTCCGCCGTCACCATCTGGCTCTACTGGAAGTACCGGCGGCTCTACCTCTTCGCCGTCATCCAGCTGGGCCTGATCCTGTTCACGCCCTTCGCGATGCAGTGGTCGATCGGCAACTTCGTGAACGCCTCGGGCGTGAGCCTCTGGGGCCTGATGGCGCCCGTGGGGGCGGTCACGGTGCTGGGCACGCGCCAGTCGATGCCATGGTTCTTCGCGTGGCTCTTCATGACGGTGATGGCCGGCGTGTTCGACTACATACTGGGCGCGACCGTGCGCAGCTTCGACCTGTCCACGGTGGCCGTGTTCTTCGTGCTGAACTTCTCCGCCATCTCGGTGATGATCTACTCGCTGCTGTGGTACTTCGCCAACGAGAAGCAGAAGCTGCGCACGCTGGTGGACGCCTCGCACGCGGAGCTGCGCGTGGAAAAGGAGCGCAGCGACCGGCTGCTGCTCAACATCCTGCCGCCCGCGATCGCCGAGCGCCTGAAGCGCAACGAGGTGAACATCGCCCAGGGGCACGCGGACGTGACCGTGATGGTCGCGGACATCGTGGGCTTCACGCGCATGACGGAGGAGCTCTCGCCGGTGGAGACGGTGAAGATCCTGAACGACGTGTTCTCCGGGTTCGACGAGCTCGCCGACAAGCACGGCGTCGAGAAGATCAAGACGATCGGCGATGCGTACATGGCCACCGCGGGCCTGGACTCGGGGGCGCAGATCCACTACGCGGGCGCCGTGGCGGGCATGGCGGTCGAGATGCTGGAGAAGATGGCGGAATATCGCGACCGCACCGGCAACGAGATCAACCTGCGCATCGGCATCGGCACCGGCCCCGTCGTGGCGGGCGTGATCGGCAAGAAGAAGTTCATCTACGACATGTGGGGCGACACGGTGAACGTCGCCTTCAGGATGGCGGCCGACGCGCGCGCCGGCATCGTCCAGGTCGACCTCATGACGTACCGGCGCCTGCACAACCGCTTCCGCTTCGACCAGGGCCACGAAGTCGACATCAAGGGCAAGGGCCGAATGCAGGTCTACCATCTGTTGGGCCCGATCGAGGACGGCATCGCGCAGGCGGCCGCGATCCAGGCGCCGGGAACCAGGCGCCAGGCCTGAGGCGCGAGGCCTCAGGCGCCTTCGAACACCTCATGCCATAGGCGCTTCACCGCGGCGCGCTCGGCGTCGAGCTCGCCTTCGGCGAGCAGGACCTTGTCCTCGTCGTTGAGTGCCGCTTCGTGCGTGCGCCTGCGCATCGCGAGGTAGGCGTCCGCGGCCCGCCCCGCCAGCGCCGGATCGATGAGCCCCAGGTCGCCCGCGCGCTTGAGGAGCTGGTGGTTGCCCTTGTTCTCGCGCAGCTGGGGATGCGCGGGGCCGTAGAGCAGCACTAGCGCCTGCACGCAGAACTCGAGGTCGATCACGCCGCCTTCGGCGTGCTTGATGTCGCTCGATTCGCGCTTGTGCTCCGAGCGCATGCGCGTGCGCATGGCCACGATGTCGGCGAAGAGCCTTGCGCGATCGCGCGGCGTGGCGAGGATTTCGTCGCGGATGCGCTCGAAGCGCTGCCCGAGCACACGATCGCCCGCGCATGCCCTCGCGCGCGTAAGCGCCTGGTGTTCCCAGGTCCACGCGCGCGTGAGCTCGTAGTCGCGGAAGGCGGGCATCGAGCTCACCAGCAGCCCCTTTGCGCCGTCGGGGCGCAGGCGCAGGTCCGTTTCGTAGAGCACGCCCGCGGGCGTGAGCGCCGTCATCCACGTGTTCACGCGCTGCGCCACGCGCGCGAGGCGGTCGGCATCGGCCGCGTGCTTCTCGTCGTAGATGAAGATCACGTCGAGATCCGAGCCGTAGCCGAGCTCCTTGCCCCCCAGCTTTCCATAGCCCACGACGCAGACGCCGTCGAAGCCGCGCTCGAGGCCCACGTTCACCTTCGCCTCGTCCAGGGTCGCGTCCAGGATGGTGTCGGCAAGCGCGGAAAGCTCGTCGGAGAGCGCCATCACCGGCAGCTCGCCTTCGAGGTCGGCGATGGTGAAGCGCAGCACGTGGCGCTGCTTGAAGTGGCGCAGGTGGTCGAGGATCCGCTCGACGTCGCCCTGCATCGCGGCGCACTCGGAGGACAGCGCCGCGCGTTCGGCCGCCCAGTCGGTGGCCGCAAAGCTGGCCGCCGTGCGGGTGAGCTCGTCCAGCAGGATCGGGTGGCGCGCGAGCAGGCGCGCGGCCCAGGCGCTGCGCGCCATGAGCCGCGCGGCGCGATCGAGAACCTGCGGGTACTCGACCAGCAGCGAGAAGTAGGACTCGCGCCGGTCGATCGCCTCGAGCAGCGCGATGAGCCGCTGGGCCGCGACGGCGCTGCCGCCCAATGCGGCGGCGGCCGCGACCACGGCGGGAATCAGCTTCTCCACCTTGGCGCGGGTCGGAGCCGAGATCGAGCGGTATGCGCGCGAGCGGGTGTACTCGATCAGCCGCGCCGCGACGGGTAGGGGCTGCCCGATCCCTGCGGCCGCGAGCGTCTCGGCCAAGGCTTCGGGATCGGGCGGCGACTGCGGGTCGAAGAGTGCGGAGTCCAGCCCGGCGCTCGCCGGCGCCTTCGTCGCGCGCTTCTCGAAAAGCGCGTCGAAGGCCGCCTGCACGGTCGTACGGTGCGCCGCCAGCGCTTCGTGCATGGCTTCGTATTCCTCGTAGCCCATCGA
>CAMPHL010000076.1 GCA_946885905.1 uncultured Pseudomonadota bacterium
GTGTCCAGGCCCGCCTCCATGCACATGATGGAAATGCCGGTTTCCGTGTCACCGGCCAGGATCGCGCGCTGGACGGGCGCCGCCCCGCGCCAGCGAGGCAGCAGCGATGCGTGGATGTTGATGCAGCCGCGCGGGGGGAGGTCGAGGACCGCCTGGGGAAGGATCAATCCGTAGGCGGCAACCACGATGACGTCTGCCGCCACGCCTCGCAGCTGCTCCTGGGCTTCGGTTGTACGCAGCGATGCCGGCTTGGACACCCGAAGGCCATGTCGAACGGCGCAATCGGCGACCGGGGTCGTCGTGAGCCGCATTCCCCGCCCCGCGGGGCGATCAGGTTGGGTGAGGACCAGGGCGACGTCATGCGCGGCCAGGACCAGCGCCTCGAGCGCTGGGACAGCGAAGGCGGGAGTGCCGGCGAAAACGACGCGCAAGGGCCTAGGCGGCCTTGCGCTGGCGTTTCTTGAGTTTCGCGCGGATGCGGTTCTGCTTCAGGTCCGACAAGTGTTCGACGAAGATCCGGCCGTGCAGGTGGTCGATCTCATGCTGGATGCATGTTGCGAGGAGCCCGGAGGCGTTGAGCGTGAAACGCGAGCCATTGCGATCCAACGCCGTGACGGTGACGCTTTCCGCGCGCTCCACGTTGTCGTAGATCCCGGGGACGGACAGGCACCCTTCCTGGTTCACGGCCTGGCCCTCGCGGCGCGTGATCTCGGGGTTGATGAAGACCCGCAGGTCGCCGCGGTCATCGCTCACGTCGATCACGATGATCTGCTTGTGGACATCCACCTGGCTGGCGGCGAGACCCACGCCGGGGGCCGAGTACATGGTCTCGATCATGTCGTCGACCAGCTTGCGGGTGACAGGGTCGATCTTTTCGACGCGTTGGGCGGGAATGGCCAGGCGGGGGTCGGGGTATTGGAGGATCTCGAGAATGGCCATAAAAGCTTGCGAATTGAACAAATTATGTGCAGAATCTACCGCACTACTTGAAAAAGGGAGCGTAACCCTTTTTCTGAATATGGGTCCCGAGCACCATATCCACAAGCGAGTGCCGCCATGCGAAAGACAATTATAACTTTAGTCGTCGCCGTGGCCAGTTTGGTTCCGGCGGGGGTCCACGGTGACGGGATGCCTCCTACGGCATCGAAACCGGGCACGAACGACCCCGCCAGCGCGTCGACTCGCGTTACGCAGGCCGACCTGCAAGCCGACGCTCCGTCGGAGTACACCGTGGTCAAGGGCGACACACTTTGGGGCATTTCCGGGCGTTTCCTCAAGGACCCCTGGAAGTGGCCGCACATCTGGCAGATGAACCAGGAGCAGATCAAGAATCCCCACCTGATCTATCCCGGCGATGTCATCAAGCTGGATCGCGAGGCCCTGAGGCTGTCGATTGCCGGCGGTGGGGCGGGCGCCATGGGTGGATCCCAAGGCGAGGCCGCCGCCAACGTAGTCAAGGTGGAGCCGCGGGTGCGGGTCGAGCCCCTCCAGATGGCTATCCCCAGCATTCCGGGCTCTGTCATCGGGCCCTTCCTCTCGCAGCCGCTGGTGGTCGAGGTTGGCGGCCTGGATACGGCCCCCACGATCCTGGCCACCGAGGAGAGCCGCGTGATCATCGGCGCCGGTGTCACGGCCTATGCCGACCGCATCGGCACCGACGACGGCGTCAACTGGCAGGTGTTCCGCCCCGGCGTCGCGCTGACCGACCCCGACAGCGGCGAAGTTCTCGGGTACGAGGCGAAGTACGTGGGCGACGCCCGCGTTCGACGCTTCGGCAACCCGACCACGCTGCACATCGTCAAGGCGCGCCAGGAAATCAACCGCGGTGACCGCCTGACGCCCGCAAGGGAATCGACCTATCCGACCTACGTCCCGCGCGCGCCCGACAAGCCCATCGTGGGCTCGATCATGTCGGTCGATGGCGGCGTATCCGAGTTCGGGCAGTACCAGGTCATCACGATCAACCGCGGCGCGCGCGACGGGGTCGAAGTGGGCCACGTGCTGGCTGCATATCGGCGCGGCGCTGAAATCGGCACCCATGGCGCACGGGAAATCAGGTTCACGGCGCCCGGGTGGTTCTCCGGCACGGAGACGAAACCGTCCCCGGTCGTGCCCGATCCGCCAAACCTTCAACCGGCGCCGACGCAATCGTCCGGCAAGGTGGTCGGTGTTTCCCAGGTCGGGACCGCGGTCAAGCTTCCCGACGAGCGCACGGGCCTGATCTTCGTGTTCCGCGTGTTCGACAAGCTTTCCTACGCGCTAGTCATGCGCTCCACCCGTCCGATCTACATCGGCGACGTGGTGCAGACGCCTTAAGCGTCAACCTGCATCAGGAACGACAAAGGGCCTTCGGGCCCTTTGTTCTTTTGGGCGTCAGCCGCGGACGCCGGCGCTTCGTTGAAGCGGCATGGATGCCAACAAGATCGCACGCTTGCGCCTTGCCCTGATTCCGGGGCTCGGCCCGATCTCACAATTGCGCCTCGTGCGGCGATTCGGCTGCGCCGCGGCGGTGTTCGAGAACCTGGCCGAAGTCGAGCGCCTGGCGGGGGCGGGCGCCGCAATGGCCCTGGCCGAGGGCACGGACGCGCGCCTTTTGGATCGAACGCTCGCGTGGCTGGAGGATCCATCGCACCGGCTGGTCACGATCGATGAAGAGGAATATCCCGGGCTGCTGCGCGAGATCCACGACCCGCCAGGTTTGCTGTACGCGATCGGCCACGTCGAGCTGCTGCGCCGTCCTTGCGTCGCGATCGTTGGATCGCGCAACGCCACCATCCAGGGAATCCACGACGCTCGCGCCATCGCCAGCCTGTTGTCGGCAGCCGGCCATACCATCGTGAGCGGACTCGCGCTCGGGATCGATGCGGCGGCCCATGAAGGCGGCCTGGAATGCGCGAGCTCGAGCATCGCGGTGACGGGAACCGGGCCGGACCTGTTCTATCCCCGGCGCAATATCGCGCTCGCGAAGCGCCTGGCCGCACACGGGTGCATCGTGACCGAGTTTGCACTCGGCACGCCTCCTGCATCGGGGAACTTCCCGCGCCGCAACCGACTCATCAGTGGCTTGGCGCGTGCGGTGCTGGTGGTCGAAGCCAACGACAACAGCGGATCATTGCTGACGGCGCACAGCGCGCTCGAACAGAACCGCGAGGTGCTCGCCATGCCCGGATCCATCCATTCGCCGCTCGCGAAGGGATGCCACAAGCTCATCAAGGAAGGCGCCGCCCTCGCCGAGGATGCCAACGACGTCCTCGATGCGCTGGGCTTGGCGCGCATCGGGCGGGCGGGATCCGCAAGCAAAAATGACGAAGATCCCCCCGATCCCCTCCTGCATGCGCTAGGATTTGCGCCCCTGTCGCCCGACCAGATCGCGCTGCGAACGGGACTCGAGGCGGCCACCGTGGCCGCGCGCCTCTGCCGGTTGCAGATCGAAGGACGCGTCGAGCAAGTCGCGGGCGGAAAGTTCCAGCGCGTGGAAGGGGGCGTCGTGAACCGCCTGATATAGTGAAAAAGACATGCCATCGCATCTGCTCATCGTCGAGTCGCCTTCGAAGGCCAAGACGCTCAAGAAATATCTGGGCAAGGATTTCGAGATCCTCGCCTCGTACGGGCACGTGCGCGACCTCGTGCCGAAGACGGGCGCCGTCGACCCCGAAGACAACTTCCGCATGACCTACGAGCTCATCGACCGCAACGCCAAGCACGTCGATGCGATCGCGAAGGCGGTGAAGGACGTGGACACCGTCATGCTCGCGACGGACCCGGACCGCGAGGGCGAGGCGATCGCGTGGCACTTGTGGGAGATCCTCAAGTCGCGCCGCGCGCTCAAGGACAAGAAGGTGAAGCGCGTCGTCTTCTACGAGATCACCGAAGGCGCGGTGAAGGAGGCGGTGCGCAACCCGCGCGCCATCTCCATGGACCTGGTGAACGCGCAGCAGGCGCGCCGCGCGCTCGACTACCTGGTGGGCTTCAACCTCTCGCCGCTGCTGTGGAAGAAGATCCGTCGCGGGCTGTCGGCCGGGCGGGTGCAGAGCCCGGCGCTGAGGCTCATCGTCGAGCGCGAGCTCGAGATCGAGAAGTTCAAGAGCCAGGAATACTGGACGATCCACTTCGACAGCAGCAAGGACAAGGTCGCCTTCACCGCGAAGCTCACGCACCTGGATGGCGAGAAGCTGGACCAGTTCGCGATCGGCAGCGCCGAGCGCGACGCCGAGGTGCGGCGCCTGCTCGAGGAGCGGGGCAAGGGAGCCGCGCGCGTGAAGGAAGTCGAGCGCAAGAGCAAGCTGCGCTCGCCCGCGGCGCCCTTCACCACTTCCACGCTGCAGCAGGAAGCCGTGCGCAAGCTCGGCTTCTCGACCGATCGCGCGATGAAGGTCGCGCAGAGCCTCTACGAGGGCGTGAACATCGGCAAGACCGTGACCGGCCTCATCACCTACATGCGCACGGATTCGGTGACCCTCTCGAAGGAAGCGGTGACCGAGATGCGCGGCTACATCACGAAGAACTACGGGCCCGACTACCTCCCGAAAGCCCCGGTCATGTACCGCAGCAGCTCCAAGAACGCGCAGGAGGCGCACGAGGCGATCCGCCCGACCTCGATCGCGCGCACGCCGGAGTCGGTGTTCCCGTACTTGAACGACGAGCAGCGCAAGCTCTACGAGATGATCTGGAAGCGCGCCATCGCCTCGCAGATGACGCCGGCCAAGTTCGACACCGTGGCGGTCGACTTCACCGTGGGCCCCGAAGGCAACGTCTTTCGCGCCACGGGCCAGACGATGGTGTTCGCCGGCTTCTACGCCGTTTACCACGAGGACCAGGACGACGCCGTCGAGGAGGAGGACAGGCGCCTGCCCGCCTTCGAGAGGGGCGATACGGTCCGCATCGAGAAACTCTACGGCGAGCAGCATTTCACGCAACCCCCGCCGCGCTACTCGGAGGCGAGCCTGGTGAAAGTGCTCGAGCAGTACGGCATCGGCCGGCCGTCCACGTACGCCTCGATCATCTCGACGCTGCAGAACCGCGAGTACGTCACGCTCGACAAGAAGCGCTTCATCCCAACGGACGTGGGCAGGATCGTGAACAAGTTCCTGACGGAACACTTCGCCCACTGGGTGGACTACGAATACACGGCCAAACTCGAGGACGAGCTCGACGACATCTCCAACGGCAAGGAAGAATGGGTGCCGATGCTGGAGAAGTTCTGGAAGGACTTCTCGGCACAGATCGGCGAGAAGGAATCGGTGTCGCGCAAGGACGTGACCCAGGAAGCGCTCGACGAGATGTGCCCGAAGTGCGGCAAGCACCATCTCACCATCCGCCTGGGGCGGCGCGGGCGCTTCATCGGCTGCCCCGGATATCCGGACTGCGACTACACGCGCAACCTGGACGGCGCCGAGGGCTCCGAGCCGATGAAGAAGGAACTCGGCACCGAACCCGGGACCGGGAAGTTGATCCAGTTGCTGCAAGGTCCGTTCGGCCCGTATGTTCAGCTGGGCGAGATGGAGGGCGAGAAGAAACCCAAGCGCGTATCGGTGCCGAAGAACGTGCCCCTGGAGCAGGTCGACCTAGCCGTTGCGCTCAAGCTCCTCGCCCTGCCCCGGGACCTTGGAGCGCATCCGGAAACCGGGAAGAAGGTCCACGCCGCGATCGGCCGCTTTGGTCCCTACGTGAGCCACGACGGCCAGTTCAAGTCGATCCCGCGCGACGAGAGCGTGTTCGACATCGGGCTCGAGCGGGCGGTGGCTCTGCTCAAGGAGCCCAAGCAGTTCGGCGGCCGCGGGGCGCTCAAGATTCTCGGCAAGCATCCGCAGGACGGCCAGCCTGTCGGCCTCTACTCGGGTCGCTACGGCCCGTACGTGAAGCACGGGAAGGTCAACGCCACCTTGCCCGATGAAGGCATGATCTCCACGGTCACGTTGGAGGGCGCGCTCGAGCTTCTCGCGGCGAAGTCCGCCAAGGGCGGCAGGTCGCGAAGCGCGAAGCCGCAGGCGAAAGCCGCGACGAAAGGAAAGAAGGCCGCGTAAGCGGCCTCTTTGTTCCGTGGTGCGGTCCGAGACCGATCCCGCGGCGAGGAAGCTCCTGCTGCTTAGCGTTTCTGCCGGAGCCGGCCACATGCGGGCGGCCGAGGCGTTGCGTGAAACCGCGAAGGCACACCCCGCGCGCCTCAGTGCCACGCACCTCGACGTGATGAATTACGTGCCCCGCGGTTTCAGCGCCGTCTACAAGGATTTATACGTCGCCCTGGTCGAGCGGCACCCTTCGATCTGGCGCTACGTCTACGAAACGACCAACGAGGCGCCCCCTGACGGGCTGGTGCAGCGCATGAGGCGGCTCATGGAGCGATTGAATACCCGGGCGCTGCGAAAGGCCATCGCCACCGAGCGTCCCGACGCCATCATCTGCACGCATTTCCTGCCGGCGGAGCTGCTCGCGCGCGGCATCCGCAAGTCGGAGGTCACGTGCCCGGTGTGGGTCCAGGTAACCGACTTCGACCTGCACCGCATGTGGGTGATACCCCGCATGCGCGGCTACTTTGCCGCCAACGAAGAGGTCGCCTTCCGGATGAAGGCGCACGGCCTGGCAGAGGACGCGATCCACGTCACCGGCATCCCGGTGATGCCGGCTTTCGGCGAGAAGCGCGACCGATTTCACTGCGCGCGAGAGCATGGCCTGGACGCTTCCCGCACGACCATCCTGCTGATGGGCGGGGGTGAAGGCCTGGGCGGCCTCGCAACCGTCGCCGAGCGCCTGCTGGGTCTCGAAGAGGACTTCCAGCTGGTCGCCATGGCGGGAAGGAACGCCGAGGCGTTGGCCGCGCTCAAGTCGCTGCAGGCGCGCTTCCCGGGGCGGCTTCTCGCACAGGGATTTACCGACAGGGTCGCGAGCCTCATGGCCTGCGCCGATTTCGCCATCACCAAGCCGGGCGGGCTCACGACATCCGAATGCCTCGCGATGGGGTTGCCGATGATCGTGAACGCGCCCATTCCCGGACAGGAGGAACGCAACGCAGACGTGCTCCTGCAGGAAGGCGTAGCCCTCAAGGCTTTCGACGCGGCGACGCTGGAGTACCGCGTGCGGGAGCTGGTGCGGCATCCGGAGCAGCTGGCCGGCATGCGCGTACGGGCGCGCGCACTCGGGCGCCCACAAGCCGCGCGCAGCGTGCTGGACGTGGTCTTGTCCGCTGCCCCGATCAGGCCGGCCCCTGGCCCTTGAAGGGGTTCCTCTGCGGTGGCTCGCCTGCAGGGGCCAGTTGCTGGAGGAACTTCGTGACGAGGGGCCCGATCACGGGGTTCGTATGTCGCCCGTACACGGTCAGCGAAGCCGCGACGGCACCGAGCCGGGCTTTGGGCTCGAGCGCGGTGCGGCCATAGGTCAGTCGACGGCACCGGTGCCGGATCCCGTCCTCGATGGCCGTTTGCAGCAACCTCAGGTAGATGGGCAGCTCGCGGTTGGCCTCGACATCGTGGCCAACCACGTAGGCGAGGGCCGTGTCGCCGTCGATGATCGTGGTGATGAAGCCCAGGATGCGGGAAGGATCGCGCAGCACGGTACAGCTGAAGCGCTCACCCAGGTGGCGCGAGAGCGCGGGGAAGAGCGCGCGCTTCAGCGTCACGAACCGATTGACGCTCTGCTCGTGCACCTGGACATGCAGCGCGATGAGCTCGTCGGCGTGGCCTTCCAAGTCGCTCACCCTCTCGATGACGCACCCCGCGCGTGCGAGCGCTTCGTCCATGTCGACGGAGGCCTTGCGGTACTTGCTCTTGAGCGCTCCGCGGTAATCCTCGAACGACTCCCAGGAGGGATCGAGCGCAAGCACCATGTCGGGCTCGGCCTTCATCGGCCGGAAGCCGAGCTTCTCCAAGGAGCGGGCCGCGAGGGTTTCGCGCGGGGAGATGTCGAGCACGAGTTGCAGGCTCGCCGAACGGATCGCCTCGTCCGCGTCGCCCGCTCGATCGATCGCTTGGGTCACGAGCGGCCAGAGCGCTTGCGGATCGGCGCCGGGTGCGAGCGCCATGCCGGATGTGCCCCAGCCCATGAAATTTCCCCACATGAAGATGCGTGCCCGCACCCGCGACATGACGCTGCGCACGAGCTTCGGCGCCGCCTCCGCGGCAGCGCCCGAAGGTATGCGGTCCGCGTGCAGGGCAAGCAGCTGGCCGGACATCACTGCGACCGGAACGTCCCCGTCGGTGAGGACCCCATAACGGGGCTTCAACGTATCCGGCATGGCTTCCTCGAAGGCGAGCAGGAAGGGCGCCTTCATGAAAAGCGGGCTCGCACCGGTCACCGCCACCCAGTCCGCAATGCCGCAAGCTTCCAGCCGCTCCTCGACGCGAAAAAGGAGAGGGCGCCCGGCTGCCCGTTTGATCTCAATGGCCATGCATTCCTGCCGGCGCGGGTCGCCGGGCGGCTATCAGGTGGGCCATCCGTCGCCGCGCGGGTTGCTCGACCCATCCGTACAGCGCGAACGCGATGGCCAGCGTGATGGCGATGCTCGCCAGGACTTCGATGATCGAGTGCGTCCGCGGCGCGCCATCGGGTCGGAACACGAGCGCGATCACAGGCAAATGCACGAGGAAGAAACCGTAGCTCGCCTCCCCGAGCATCCGGAAGCCGCGCCATTCCAGGAAGATCGACCAGGAGGGCCGCAATGCGAAGCCGTAGATGATGGCGAGGAAGGGCAGCGAGAGCAGCCCGTTGTGGATCAGAGGATATGGAATGTGGTCCTGGCGGAGGACTACCGCGAGCAACGCCACGAGCCCACCCCAGACGAGCGGCCCCGCCCAACGCGGGTCTACGGCCTGGCGCAGGAAGAACAGCGCACCGCAGACACCCACGAGGAACTCGGGCAGGCGCACCAAGGGATTGAACCGGAGC